>NZ_CATMPS010000001.1:0-65001 GCF_950073225.1 uncultured Oscillibacter sp. | reverse complement strand
CCCCCAACGGGACTACCCTCATGACCGTCCAGACAACCGGGCCCAAGGTGGAGGAGCCCGCCGTAAAGCCCGTATATCCGGGCCACACCTTTGACGGCTGGTTTACTCAAGACGGCAAGCCGATCTCCGATGTCACCTTCACAGAAAAGACCTCCGTGGTCGCCAAATGGACCAAGGAGGGAAGCGGCTCCGAAGAAAACAAGGACGGCCCCTTCACCGTGAAATTCGACCTGAACTACAAAAACCCCAAGCAGGACGAAATCCCCAAGGAGAAAACCGTGGTCAAGGGCGACATCGTGGGCCTGCCCGACGGGAGCAAGCTGACGGCCCCGGCCAGCAATTACGAGTTCTACGCCTGGTGCATTGAGGGGAAGGACGGCAAGCTGTACCCCTGGAAGGAGTCCAACCCCGTCACGGAGGACATGACCCTCTACGCCGGGTGGGTGAAAAAGGGGACGGTAGTCAAGGACGGACAGGCCATCGACTCCAAGCCCGCCGAAACCCAGAAGCCCGCGGAACCCGAAAAACCCGCCGAATCCCAGAAGCCTGCCGAACCCCCCGCGTCCAAGTTCGCCGACGTGGCGGCCACGTCTCCCTTTGCCCCGGCGATTTCCTGGGCGGTGGAGAAGAAGATTACCAACGGCAAAACCGACACCACCTTCGGCCCCGGCGATCCCTGCACCCGGGCCCAGATCGTCACCTTCCTCTGGCGGGCCGCCGGGTCCCCGGAGCCCAAGCTGACGGAGACGCAGTACATGGACGTGACCGATCCCGGCGCGTACTACTACAAAGCCGTTCAGTGGGCGGCTGAGCTGGATATGGAGTACTCCGGCACTTTCGACCCCCACAAGACCTGCGACCGGGCGTCCGCGGCCTACTTCATCTGGAAGGCCTTCGGCAGCCCCAAGGCTGCCGCCAAGTCCAGCTTCACCGATATGCCGGAGGAACCCAAGACCGGCGGTCAGTGGTACTGGCCCGATCTTCTGGACGCCGTGGACTGGGCCGTGGGCCAGGGCGTCACCAACGGCACCGGGGACGGCACCACCTTCTCCCCCGATAACCCCTGCACCCGGGGCCAGATTGTGACCTTCCTGTACAGGGCCTACGAGAAATAAGTCTATCGCCGCATGGGAACCGGGCCTGCCCGTTTTTGAGAAGCGCCCGCATAGTGCGGCATAAAAACGGAACGGAAAAAGCGACCAGGCTGGGCCGCCAAGGGCCTGGACTGGCCGTTTTTTCTGTCTTTGTGGGCCGCGTGCCAAACCAGGGCAGAAAACAGGCTCCCCCTCTCGGGGGAGCCTTTCTCAATGCCGTCAGGCGCGTATTTAAAAATCTGCGCTGCCCACCGTGCGGGGATGCGGCAGCACGTCCCGGATATTGCTCACGCCGGTGAGATACATTACCAGCCGCTCGAACCCCAGGCCGAAGCCCGCGTGGCGGCAGGAGCCGTAGCGCCGCAAATCGCAGTACCACCAGTAGCTCTCCGGGTCCATGTCCAGCTCCTTGATGCGGCGCTCCAGGACCTCCAGCCGCTCCTCGCGCTGGCTTCCGCCGATGATCTCCCCGATGCCGGGAACCAGGCAGTCCGCCGCGGCCACGGTCTTCCCGTCGTCGTTGAGACGCATATAGAAGGCCTTGATCTCCTTGGGATAGTCCGTCACAAACACCGGGCGCTTGAAGACCTGCTCGGTGAGATACCGCTCGTGCTCCGTCTGGAGGTCACAGCCCCAGTAGACCTTGTAGTCGAACTGGTCGTTGTTCTTCTCCAGAATCTCCACGGCCTCCGTGTAGCTTACCCGGCCGAAGTCGGAGGAGGCCACATGCTCCAGCCGCTGCTTGAGCCCCTTGTCCACGAAGCTGTTGAAGAAGCTGATTTCGTCGGGGCAGCGCTCCATGACCTTTTGGATGGCGTACTTGATCATGGCTTCCGCCACGTCCATGTCCCCCGCCAAATCGCAGAAGGCCATCTCCGGCTCGATCATCCAGAACTCGGCGGCGTGGCGCTGGGTGTTGGAGTTCTCCGCCCGGAAGGTGGGGCCGAAGGTGTACACGTCCCCGAAGGCCATGGCGAAGTTCTCGGCGTTGAGCTGGCCGGAGACGGTCAGGTTCGCGGGCTTGCCGAAGAAGTCCTGGGTAAAGTCGATTTTTCCGTCCTCGGTCCGGGGCGGGTTCTCCGGGTCCAGGGTGGTGACCCGGAACATCTCCCCGGCGCCCTCGCAGTCGCTGGCGGTGATGATGGGGGTGTGGACGTAGACAAAGCCCCGGCTCTGGAAGAATTCGTGGATAGCGAAGGCGGCGGCGCTGCGGACCCGGAAGGCGGCGGAGAACAGGTTCGTCCGGGGCCGCAGGTGCTGGATGGTCCGCAGGTACTCCACGGTGTGCCGCTTCTTCTGAAGGGGATAGTCGGGGGTGGAGGGGCCCTCCACCTCAATTTTCGCGGCTTTCAGCTCCAGGGGCTGCTTAGCCTCGGGGGTGAGGACCACGGTGCCGGTGACGATGAGGGCCGCGCCCACGTTCTGGGCGGCGATGTCCTTATAATTTTCCAGGGTCCCGGCTTCCATGACCACCTGGAGGTTTTTCAGGCAGGAGCCGTCGTTCAGTTCCACGAAGCCGAAGTTTTTCATGTCCCGGATGGTGCGGGCCCAGCCGCCCACCGTGATGGACTGCCCGTCCAGGGATTCTTTGCCGGCGAAAACCGCCGCGATTTTTTTGAGGGTCATTGTGATCACCTGATTTCTGTTATTTCATATGGATGGTATATTATATCATAAATTTTTGCTTTTGCAAGAGGGGGGGGATTGTACTCGCCCTTGCGGGCGGGGCGGATTGGATACCAGCGATGGCTGGTTCATTGCACCCCCCATTTTCTCTTTTTCTTCCAGAAGAAAAAGAGAAAACGGGCCGTGCACGGTCCAAAAGAGAAAAAGAAGTAACGCCCCTGCGGGGGGACGAAAGACGGGGGACGCGCAGGAGGTGCTTCCTCCGGGTACGCAAGTCTCCAGCCCGCGGCGTGGTGCGGGCGGGGGGTTGGAGGTCACCGAATGGACTCCCTCCTCTTTTCGCTGCCGCTACCCTGGCGGTAGGGGGTAGGTGTCCGCCTTTTTCCGGAACTGCCTTCTCTCAATAGACCACCCTATAGGGGCCCCCGCCGGAGCCCAGCGAAGCGGGTCCGGTGGGGAGAGGAGGAAGGAATGGAGCAGAGCGGAGTCCTCGCCGTCAGGCGGGGACGCAGCGGGCGGAATTTCTTCCGACGATGTGGGGCCTGACCCCTTGGTCAGGCCATTCCTCCAAGGACTTCCCTTCTCCCGGTAGGCCATTCCCCCAGAAACTGCCCTTTTCCCGGCAGGACATCCCCCCAAGACGGGACTCACTTATGATATCTTGTCCCCCCGTTAATCTGGTAGGCCCGGTAAATCTGCTCCAGCAGCATCACCCGGGCCAGGTGGTGGGGAAATGTCATCGGCGACATGGACAGCTTCGCCCACGCCTCCGCCTTGATGGACGCATGGAGCCCGAAGGACCCCCCGATTAAAAACACCAGCCGCTTCTCCTGCCCCAGCTCCGTCCCCGCGGCCCAGGCGGCCATGGTGCGGGCCAGCTCCTCGCTGGATCGGAGCCGCCCCTCCACGCACAAGGCGATCAGGCGGGAGGAGGGCGGCAGCTTCCGGCGGATATTCTCCGCCTCCTTCAAAAGGGCCCCCTCAATCTGGGCGGCGGAGGGGTTTTCCGGCAGCCGCTCCTCCGGCAGCTCCACGATTTCCAGCTTGCAGTACCGGCTCAGGCGCTTGGCGTACTCCGCCGCCGCCCCGGCGTAAAATTTCTCTTTCAGCTTCCCTACGCACAGAAGGATTACCCGCTGCATACCGTTCCTCCCTCCAGCACATACGCCCCGCTGAGGCCGTCCCGGGGGGCGGCGGAGAGGCGGGGGGCCAGGCCCGCGGCGCTCAGCGCCGTCTCCACCGCCCGGAGGGCCATGGCCGGGGTGTTGTTCTCCCGGCTCAGGTGGGCCAGGACGATTTCCCGGGCCCCGGCTCTGGTCAGGGTGACGGCAAAGGCGGCGGCTTCCTCGTTGGGGAGGTGCCCCTCCGGGCCCAGAATGCGCTTTTTCAAAAAGTAGGGATAGGGGCCGCTCCGCAGAGTCTCCACGTCGTGGTTGGCCTCCAGCACCGCCAGGGCAACGCCCGGCAGGACCGCCTCCGCCTCCGGCGTCACCACGCCGCTGTCCGTCAGCAGGCCGAAGCCCCCGTCGGGGGTGTCGAAGCGGTAGCCCCGGGAGCCGGGGGCGTCGTGGGAGGTGGGGAAGGCGGTGACGGCGCAGTCCTTCACGGAAAAGGCCCCCTCCGCCTCCCGGAGGCGGTCCTCCAAAAGGACCAACCGCCGCAGCAGGTCCCGGCCCGCCTGGGCGGAGGCGTAGACGGGGCAGCTTGTGCGCTTTAGAAGGGTTTGAAGGCCGGAAATGTGGTCCGTGTGGGTGTGGGTGATGAAAATGCCGTCCAGGTCGGGAAGGTCCAGCCCCAGGGCCTGGAGCCCCTGGCGGATGCGGCGGCAGGAGATGCCCGCGTCCACCAAGATGTTTCCGCCCTCCCAGCTCAGGGCCAGCGCGTTCCCGGAGGAGCCGCTGGCCAGGGTATGTACCGTTGTCAACGCGGGGAACCTCCTTTTCCTTTCAGCGCGCCGCTGAATTCCTTCAAATCCGCCTTTACCTCCGGGGGAAGCTCGTTGAACTCCACGCCCCGGACCGCCCCCTCCAGAGCGTAGAGATGGACCAGGCAGACGCCGGGATAGAGGGTTTTCAATCGGAAAAAGGCGTTCTTGGACCCGGCCTCCGCCAGCTCTTCCGGGGTGCGGATGCCCGCCGCCGCCAGCTTCCGGGCCATCTCCGCCCCGATGTTCTTCATGGATGTCAAATCCGTCATACCGTTCCTCCCGCGCTCATAATAGGTCCTCCTTCGCAAAAACCGGGAGACGGAAGGGCCTCCCCTCCATCTCCCGGAACCGTTTCGATGTTAACCAAGGTTCAGCCGCCGGTGCTCCTCCGATTCCTCCACGGCCCGGATGTTGGCCCCCAGCCCGCGGAGTTTTTCCACCAGGTTCTCATAGCCCCGCTCAATGTAGTGTACGCAGGAAACCTCGCTCTGCCCCTTGGCGGCCAGGGCGGCGATGACCAGGGCGGCTCCCGCCCGGAGGTCCGAGGCCTGGATGGGCGCGCCCACCAGATGGTCCACGCCCTCCACCACGGCGGTCTTGTCGTCCACCTGGATGCTGGCCCCCATGCGGCGGAGCTCGTCCACATAGCGGTAGCGGCTGGACCACACGCTCTCCGTCACCAGGGAGATGCCCTGGGCCAGGGAGAGGACCGTGGTAATCTGGGGCTGCATGTCCGTGGGGAAGCCGGGATAGGGCAGGGTCTTGATGTTCGCCCGGCGCAGCGGCCCGTTCCGGCGGACCAGGAGGGTGTCCTCGTGCTCCTCCACCTCCACGCCGCATTCTTGAAGCTTGGCGGTGATGCAGTCCATGTGCTTGGGGATGATGTTTTTCACTAAAATCTGTCCGCCCGCGGCGGCGGCGGCGGCCATGTAGGTGCCCGCCTCAATCTGGTCGGGAATGATGGCGTAGCTGCCGCCCCGGAGGCGGTCTACGCCCCGAATCTTAATGGTGTCCGTGCCCGCGCCCCGGATGTTGGCCCCCATGGAGTTCAAAAAGTTTGCAAGATCCACGATGTGGGGCTCCTTGGCGGCGTTTTCAATCACCGTCCGGCCCTCCGCCATGACGGCGGCCATCATGATGTTCATGGTGGCCCCCACGGAAACCACGTCCAAGTAGATGCTGGCGCCCTGCAGCCGCTCCTCGCCGACGGTGGCCCGGATGAAGCCCCCTTCCACCGCCACGTTGGCCCCCAGGGCGTTGAAGCCCTTGATATGCTGGTCGATGGGCCGGACGCCGCCGAAGTTGCAGCCGCCCGGCAGGGCCACCTCCGCCTGGCCGAAACGGCCCAGGAGAGCGCCGATGAAGTAGGTGGAGGCCCGGATGCGCCGGGCCAGGTCGTAGGGGGTGCGGGTGGAGTGAATGTGGCGGCAGTCCACCTCCACAGTGTGGCGGTCCAGGCTGCGGACCCCCGCCCCCAGCTGCTCTAAAATATTCAAGCACAGCGTCACGTCGGAAATCTGGGGGATGTTCTCAATGCGGCAGACCCCGTCCACCAGCAGCGCGGCGGGGATAATCGCCACGGCGGCGTTTTTCGCGCCGCTGATTTCCACTTCGCCAAACAGGGGCGTTCCGCCCTGTATCATATATTTCGTCAAAATATTGACCCTCTTTTCAAGCAACGGTTTGCCGGTCCGGGGCATTCGCGGGAGGCACAAGAGACAGTTTGCCCGGCTGGCGGCGCTTCATACCCGCGCGGGGCGCGGGGAGGAAAATTCTTCTTTAACGGTTTTTACACGCTTTGTTATGATAGCACAGCGGAGGAAAAAATGCAAACCTTTCCTTCCGTGTTTTTACATAATATTTTGACGAAAAAGCCTTCCCGCTTCCGCGAACGGGGTGAAACCCCCGGTCCAGGGGGCCGGGGGTTCAGGAAAAATTTGGATAACGCCGGGCGTTTCGGAAGGTCAGGCGGCCCCCTCTCCCGTCCGGGAGCCCCCGGCGGTGACCGCGCCGGTGAAGCAGTTGACGAAATAGTCCTCCGTATCCGTGACAATGCGCCACGCCGGGTCCAGGGACATGGAGGCTCCGGCGGTCTGGAGCTCATAGCACAGCCGGGCGTCCGTCACCGTGGAGGCAACCGCCGCGCTCTCCCGCCGCATCCGCTGAAAGGCCGTCAGGGCCCCGGCGGCGGAGAGGGGTTCCTCTCCGGAGACGGGGGCGCCGGTCTTGGGCAGCAGCGTGCCGCTGACGGCGGTGAGAATCCCGTTTTCCACGGTAAAGGTCACCGTGCAGTTGAAAACCGGAAGCCTGCCGTAGACCGCCGGGACGGTGAACACGCCGCCGCCCTCTCCGTCCAGCCGGATATCGGGGTCCTCGTAGGAAAAGGTCCGGCAGAACTCCCGGCAAAAGTCCTCCACGTCCGCCTCCGCCAGGGTTCCGGCGGCGTCAAAGCCGCCGCTGGAGCGGAACAGGGCCTCCCCGGACGCTCCGGCGTAGTGGAAGATGCCGCCGCCCTGGTCCATGGAGGACGTGGTCCCGCCCAGAAGGAAGGCGGCGGCCTGCTCCTCCAGGGCGGCGTCCCGAATCAGGGCCACGCCGTCGGGGGGGACGTCCCGGGAGACGGCGCCGGGCTCCAGGAGCATGCCGTCCTCCTGGAAAAGGGCCGCCAGCTGCTCCGCCGTGCGGTGGAAGGACTCCCGCTCCTCCGCCCGGCGCTGGGCCAGGGAGAAGAGCAGGAAGGCGTTCAGCAGGACCAGGATTAAAATGATGATGTTTTTCAGACGGAAGCGTTCCATAAGGCCTTCCTCTCAATCCGACAGCCAATAGGCCCGGCATTCCCCGCCGCGCTCGACGTAGCCGATGGAGAGCTCCTTTCCGGGGCTGGCGGCGGCCACGGCCAGGGCCTGGGGCAGGGGCAGCAGCAAAGAGGGCTCCTCCGCGGCGTTATACTGCCGGAACCGCAGGCTCAGGGCGGTGACGGCGGAGCCGGTAAGGGTGATCTCGGCGGCAAAGCCCCCGTCCTGAAAGCGGACGGGCACGCCCTTCAGCTGGTAGCCGAAGCGCAGCGCCGTCACGTCCCCGCTGCGGCGGAGGCTTTGCAGCCAGGGCTGAAGCTCCCCGGAGACGGGGGCCAGGAGACTGCTGAGCAGGGAGCCGGCCCCCAGGGCCGCCTCCCGGGCCGTGGGCAGGTCTCCGGCGGCCTTCACCCGAAGGATGGGCTCGTTCCCGCTCTGGTAGTGGATGGTGTTGTCCGGCCGGATGCGGAGGGTCCGGTCCCCGTCTATGATGAGCTCCGTGCCGCTGGACTCCGTGTGGCGGGTCCGGCTCCGGGGGTTGAAGCCCAGGGCGGAGAGGAGCCAGTCCGTCCCTCCCGCCAGGGGGTCCCCCAGGGTGAAGGAGGGCAGCTGGGGCGGCTGGGCGGGCAGCAGGGAACAGGGGTCCAATTCCCGCTCCAGGCCGCCGCCGTCCATGGCGAAGGAGGCGTCCCCCAGCTCATAGCGGCTGATGACCTGTTCCAGGCTGTCGGAGGAGACGGCGGTGGAGGCCCGGAAGCAGTTTTCCCCGCCGTCCCAGAGGTAGAGGACCGCGCCGCCCTCCTGGGGGACGATGAGCAGGCGGCAGGCGGAGAGGTCCTCCCGGGGGGAGACGTCCTCCCCGCCGCCCAGCAGGCCCGCCAGGACGGACAGGGGCAGGGGCTCCAGAAAATCATAGTAAAGGGAGGGTCCCCGCAGGGCCCGGAGAAAGTCCCCCCGTGAGCAGGGAGCGTAGTCCCGGGCGGAGCCCAGGGCCTCCAGCAGGCGGCGGCCCAGGGGGTCGGCGAAAACCGGGTCCCCGGTGGTGCAGGTCAGGCCGCCGCAGCGGCCGTAGTCCCCGGTGACGGCGGTGCGTACCGGGGCGGCCAATTCCGCCGCCGGGGCGGCGGACTGCGCGGGCCCCGGCGGCGCCTCGCTGGTGGTCAGGTTCAGGTTGTAGAGCTGGGTCTGGGTGAAGAGCACCGCCGCCGACAGGGCCAGCAGGGTGATGAGGATGTTCTGGACCAGGTTCCGGCGGTCCTGCCGCTGTTCCCCCATGGCTCAGCCCTCCGTCTGCCGGCCCCGGCCCTGGGCGATGGGCAGGGTCATGCGGATGGTGGTGCCGGGCCCCTCGTGGGGGGCCAGGGCGATGACGCCGTGGTGCCGCTGGACGATTTCCCGGGCGATGGAGAGGCCCAGGCCCGTGCCGCCGGATTCCCGGGACCGGGCCTTGTCCACCCGGTAAAAGCGGTCAAAAATGCGCTCCCGGTCCTTGTCCGGGATGCCGATGCCGTCGTCCTGGACCTCCATCCAGACGGTGTCGTCCTCCCCGCAGCCGGCGCAGACCCGGATGTGGCCCCCGTCGGGGGTGTATTTGATGGCGTTGCCCAGGATGTTCATCATCACCTGCTCCAGGCGGCTCCGGTCCCCCACGATGAGGGGCAGGTGGCCAAGGTCTTCGCAGGTGAGCTCATGGCCCCGCTGCTGGGCGTTCAGGGCGCTGGAGCGGACCACGCTCTGGATGGCCTCGGCAAAGGGGAAGCGGGAGAGGACCAGCTCCGCGTCCCCCCGGTCCAGCCGGGAGAGGGTGAGCAGGTCCTGGACAATGTGGGTCATCCGGTCCGTCTCCGTGATGATGATGTCCAAAAAGCCGTTGGCGGTGGACTGGGGGATGTCCCCCTCCGCGTCCCGGAGGGTCTCGGCGTAGGTGCGGACGTTGGTAAGGGGGGTGCGGAGCTCATGGGAGACGTTGGCCACGAACTCCTTGCGCCGCTCCTCGTTGCGGTGCTGCTCCGTCACGTCGTGAAGGACGATGAGCACGCCGCCCCGCTCCCGGTCGGAGAAGGGGGCCAGGTAGACCTCCAGGGTTTTATCCCCGGCCTCCAGCTCCCCCTCGGCAAAGCTGGGCCGCTGGAGGGCCAGCATATCCCCAAAGGGGAAGAGACTGCCGAACAGTTCCTCATAGGTGCACTCCGGCCCCACGGGGCGCTGGAGCATGTCATTGGCGGCGGGGTTGCAGTGGATGAGCTTTCCGCCGTGGTCAAAGGCCACCACGCCGTCGGTCATGTGAAGGAAGAGTGTGTCCAGCTTGTTCCGCTCGTTCTCCACGGCGGCCAGGGTGGACTGGAGGACCCCCGCCATCTCGTTGAAGGTGCCGGTCAGCACGCCGATTTCGTCCGTGGACTCCACGGGCAAAGCGCCGCCGAAGTCCCCGGCGGCCATTTTCTCCGCCCCGGCGGTGAGCTTTTCAATGGGGCCCACCATGGTTTTGGAGAGGGGGAAGCTCAAGAGCACGGAAATCAAAAGGCCGATGACCAGGGCCTGCATGATGATTTGGAAAAGCTGGCTGTTGAGGCCGGAAACGGTGTCCCGGTTGTCCAGAATATAGATGATAAAGGCGTTGTCCCCCCCGAAGATGGGGATGGCGGCGTCCATGTAGTCGGCGGTGATGTCGCTGACGTCCCCGATGCCCGCCTCGTCCCGGCGCAGGACGGCGTTCCGGGCGGTGAGGAGGTTGGGGCTCTGCTCCCGGGGCATGGCGCCCTCGGCGGCGGAGCCGTTGAGATAGGCCCCCGTCTCCCCGTCCAGGACGAAGTAGTTCCGGGTGCGGTAGTCGATGCCGAGCTTTCCGGCGGTGAGCTCCATCATGTCGTGGACCCGGTCGGCGCCGTCGTCCTGGGCGGCCTCGCCCCGGAGGGAGGTGACGAACTCCCGCTGGTCCGCGCCGAAGACGCTGTCGATCTGCTGGTAGAAGGTGTTGGTGAAGAAGTTGGAGACGTTGATGGTCAGGAAGGCCCCCACCACCGCCATGAGGGAGGTAATGAGCAGCAGGAGTATCAGCGTCAGCTTCATGTGCAGGCTGCGGAACACGGCGGCGCCTCCTTTCTAGAGAGCTGGCCTTTCGGTCAGTTCACCGCAAAATAGTACCCCGCCCCCCGGCGGGTCAGGATGAACTGGGGGCTGGCGGGATTTTCCTCAATCTTCTCCCGGAGGCGCCGGACGGTGACGTCCACGGTCCGCACGTCGTCCCCCACATACCCGTAGTTCCAAACCTGCTCCATCAGGTCCACCCGGGAGTAGACCTTGTTGGGGTGGCTGGCCAGGAAGGTCAAAAGCTCATACTCCCGCTGGGTCAGGTCAATGGCCTTTCCCGCCCGGAAGACCTGATGGCTGTCTGTGTTAATCGCCAGGTCCCCCGCCACCGGCATGGCGCTGTCCGCCGCCGCGGCTCCGGCGGGGGAAGCCATGGAGGTGCGGCGGATGTTGGCCTCCACCCGGGCGATGACCTCCCGCATGGAAAAGGGCTTGGTGATATAATCGTCCGCCCCAATTTCCAGGCCCCGGACCTTGTCGTCCTCCTCCTCCCGGGCGGTGAGGAGCAGGATGGGCACGTTGTCCCCGTCCTTGCGCAGGGCCCCGCACACGTCAAAGCCGATCATCTTGGGCAGCATGATGTCCAGCAGAATCAGGTCCGGCTTTTCCGTCCGGGCCATCCGCAGTCCCTCCTCGCCGTCGTAAGCCTCGATTACGCGGTAGCCCTTCCGCTCCAGGTTGAAGCGCAGGATGTCCACGATGTTTTTCTCGTCCTCTACAACGAGAACGGTCTTTTCCTCCGTCATGCTCGACCTCCAAACTGATTTGCGCCCCTGGGACGGCCCGTTTCACGGCGTCACAGGTTCAGCAGGATTTTCGCCTTCAGCACCGCCGCCACGGTCTTGGCGTCCTCGATTTCCCCCTCCAGGCAGCGGCGGACCATCTCGGCGAAGGGGATGCGCTCCACGCTTAAAAACTCGTCCTCGTCCAGGTGCTGGGCCTCCATTTTGAGATCCTGGGCCAGGTAGAGGTGGAGGGTTTCGCCGTAGCAGCCCGGGGAGGGCAGAATGCGGCCCAGGGAGCGGTAAATCCCAGGCACCGCGCCGGTCTCCTCCCTCAGCTCCCGGAGGCCCGCCGCATAGGGGTCCTCTCCGGGGTGGTCCAGCTTCCCGGCGGGAATCTCCATCAGGGTCCGGCCGAAGGGATAGCGGTACTGGGTCACCGTCAGCACGTTGTTGTCCCCGTCCAGGGCCAGGACGGCGACGCCTCCCGGATGGTCCACCACCTCCCGCGAGGCGGTTTCGCCGTCCGGCAGCTCCACCGTGTCCACATGGACGGACACAATCCGGCCGGTGAATTTATCCTCCCGGCCAAGCTTCCGCTCCGTCAGGTCCATCTGTTCGCGCATAGCTCCGCGTCCTTTCCAAACAGGCCCCGGAGGGGCCCGGTATTTCCTGATATTGCCGTTCCTGGTAGGGATTATACCACGCCGGGGGAAAAATGAAAAGAGAAAATGTCCCCGGAGTTCGGAGCTTCTAAAAAAGTTTGGCCCGTTCATAAAATACCTCTTGTATTTGGGAATGAAAAGGCGTATGATGAATGCAATAAGCCACAAGATATAGTGGGATTGGAAAGGAACGGCAACAAATGAGATGGAGCAAACGGGCGGCGGCGCTGCTGGCATCGCTGCTGCTGCTTTTGACCGCAGTCCAGGCGGGAGGCATGGGCAAGGAACCCTCCGCAAGGGAGAGGCCGGTTTTGAACACCCGGCTGACGGCCCCCGGCGAGGAGAGGGAAGCCTCGAAAATTCCGGAGCTGACCGTGGTAACGCCGGAGCCGGTGAAGGAACCGGAGAGGGCCGCGGAGAGCGCCAAACCCGAGGCCCGGACGGCGGAGGCCGCTTCCGGGAAGGAACGGAAGGACCCTGTTTTTCCGGAGGCGGAGGACTGGCAGATTCTCCTGGTGAACCCCTGGAACGAGATGCCGGAGGACTATGAGGTGACCCTGAAAACCCTGCCCGACGGGAACAAGGTGGACGAGCGGGCCTATGAGGATCTCACCGCCATGCTGGAGGCCTGCCGGAAGGCGGGGCTGCAGCCCAAGATCTGCTCCTCTTACCGGACCCAGTCCAAGCAGACCTACCTGTACAACAACAAGATCGCCCGCCTGCGGAACGCGGGCTACAGCCGGAAGGCCGCCGAGGCCGAGGCGGGCCGCTGGGTGGCCCGTCCGGGCACCAGCGAGCACCAGCTGGGCCTGGCGCTGGACATCGTGTCCCAGTCCTATCAGGCCCTGACCAAGAAGCAGGAGAAGACCGCCGAACAGAAGTGGCTGATGGAGCATTGCTGGGAGTACGGCTTCATCCTCCGCTATCCCAACGACAAAAGCGAGATCACCGGTATCGGCTACGAGCCCTGGCACTACCGCTATGTGGGCCGGGAGGTGGCCCTGGACATCCGGGACAGCGGGCTTTGCATGGAAGAGTACTTACTGCTGCGGGAGGAGACTCTGGAAAAACAGGCGTGAATATGGCGGAGGCGGCGGAAGCCGTCTCCGCTTTTTGTCGAACTTGTCCAAGGTGACTTGGATTTTTCGTGAAAAAGTCCCGAAAAATGTGGATTCTTCCGTTGAAAAGCGGCGGGGAGTGGCATATAATAAGAAACCGTGAAATTTTGTCTTCCATTCTACGGCGGGACCTCCGCCCTTTCAAAGGAGTCTGTGAACTTATGCGGAATGAACATCTGAGAAATATCGCCATCATCGCCCACGTCGACCACGGCAAGACCACGCTGGTGGATGAGATGCTGAAGCAGGGCGGCGTTTACCGGGAAAACCAGGAGGTCGTCGACCGGGTCATGGACTCCGGCGACCTGGAGCGGGAGCGGGGCATCACCATCCTGGCCAAAAACACCGCCATCCAGTACGGGGACACCAAAATCAACATCGTGGACACCCCGGGCCACGCCGACTTCGGCGGCGAGGTGGAGCGGGTCCTCAAGATGGTCAACGGCGTTATCCTCCTGGTGGACGCCGCCGAGGGCCCCATGCCCCAGACCCGCTTCGTGCTCTCCCGGGCGTTGGAGCTGGGCCACCGGGTCATTGTGGTGGTGAACAAGATTGACCGGCCCGACCAGCGGGTCTATGAGGTCATTGACGAGGTGCTGGAGCTTCTCATGGACCTGGACGCTACCTCCGAGCAGCTGGACAGCCCCATGCTCTTTTGCTCCGGGCGCAACGGCACCGCCTCCTGCTCTCCCAGCGTCCAGGGGACGGACCTCAAGCCCCTCTTCGACACCATCCTGGAGTATATCCCCGCCCCGGAGGCGGAGGTGGATCTGCCCTTCCAGATGCTGGTTTCCTCCATCGACTACAACGAGTTCGTGGGCCGCATCGCCATCGGCCGCATCGAGCGGGGGACTTTGAAGCAGAATCAGGAGATCGCCGTTTGCAACTACCACGACCCGGAGGCCGTCCTCCGCAAGGCCAAGGCCACGGCGATTTACGAATTTGACGGCCTGGGCCGCAAACCTGTCACCGAGGCCTTCGCCGGGAACATCATCGCCATGAGCGGCATCCCCGACGTCACCATCGGGGACACCATCTGCGTCCCCGACACGGTGGAGGCCCTGCCCTTTGTGAAGATCTCCGCCCCCACCCTGGAGATGACCTTCTCCGTCAACGACTCCCCCTTCGCCGGGCGGGAAGGGAAGTTCGTCACCTCCCGCCAGATCCGGGAGCGCCTTTTCCGGGAGACCCTGCGGGACGTGTCCCTGCGGGTGACGGAGACGGACAAGGAGACCGCCTTCAACGTGGCGGGCCGGGGGGAGATGTCCCTCTCCATCCTCATCGAAACCATGCGCCGGGAGGGCTATGAGTTCCAGGTGTCCCCGGCCCGGGTGCTCTATAAGGAGATCGGCGGAAAGAAGTGCGAGCCCATCGAGCGGCTGGTGGTGGACGTGCCCGCCGACTGCGTGGGCGCGGTCATTGAGAAGCTGGGCCAGCGGAAGGCGGACATGGTGGAAATGACCCCCGTGGGAAGCCGGATGAAGGTGGAGTTCCTGGTCCCCGCCCGGGGCCTCTTCGGCTACCGCAACGACTTCCTCACCGACACCAAGGGCGAGGGCATCATGGCCTCCGTCTTCGACAGCTACGCCCCCTATAAGGGCGACATTCAGCGCCGGGGCAACGGGTCCCTCATCTCCTTCGAGACTGGGGAGTCCATCACCTACGGCCTCTTCAACGCCCAGGAGCGGGGCACGCTGTTCATCGGCGCGGGCATCCCGGTCTACGGCGGCATGGTCATCGGCGTCAGTCCCCGGAGCGAGGACATGACGGTGAACGTGTGCAAGAAAAAGCAGCTGACCAACACCCGGGCCAGCGGCTCCGACGACGCGCTGCGGCTGGTGCCCCCCAAGCAGATGAGCCTGGAGCAGTGCCTGGAATTCCTGGCGGACGACGAGCTGCTGGAGGTGACCCCCAAGAGCCTCCGGATGCGCAAGAGCATTTTGGATCACGAAAAGCGGATGAAGGCCCTGCACGGGAAGAAATAAAAAGGACGGAGGCGCACAGGCGGCGCCTCCGTTTTTGCGTATTCCCTTGGGGGGGCTCAGGAAATCATCTCGCTGCCGATCTGGTAGCCGTTCCAGGTCGAAACCTGCCCCCACCCGGCGGAGCAGTCGTAGAAGCCGTACGCCCCCAGGGAGGACCGCCACTTCTCCGCGTTGAAAAACAGCGTGGGCAGGGAATAGCTCTCCCCCTCATGGTCCTCGCTGGGCGTGATGGAGAAGAGGCACCCGTCCTCCCAGCGGACGAACGCCGCCCCCTCCGGCGCGCCGTTCCCCAGGGGCTCGGAGGCTAGATAGCCCTGCTCCTTCAGCTCCTCAAACGTGGCGGCAAAGGCCACCACTCCATGGAGCTCCCCAAAGCGGTGGACCAGCGCCAGCTTCTCCCCCTCCGTCAGCTCCCCGGGGGCCTGGGAGAGGTCCAGGGCAATTTGGGAAACGTCCTCGTTCAGCGCCGGGTCCTTCTGCCAGAGGTCGTCCAGCACCTGGAGGTACAGCCCGCAGAGATCAAACATAGTCCCGCCGCCGTTCCGCCCCCGGCCACGGGACCAGGCGGAGACGGAATACACCTCCCCCAATTGGGCCGGGAAGCTCTCCAGCACAGTGCCGTTGAAGGCCACGTCCACCGCCATGCCGTCCTCCAGGACCGACGGCTCCGCCGCCTCGCCGTCCAGGGTCACGGGCACGTCCTTTACGTTCAGCCGGTAAACCCCGGTCCCGCCGTAGAGCCCTTCGTCCAGCTCCGCCAAAAGCAGATTTCCGTCCTCCGCCCCGTCCACAACGCGGCAGGTGAGGACCGTGGGCTCTTCGTCCTCCGCCAGGGAGGACGGGACGCCCGCGGGGTCCGCCGGGGCCGCAGGGCCCTCCGTCCGGGCCGGGGACTCCGGCGTTTCCGCCGCCGGGGCGCAGCCCGTCAGCAATAGGCAGAGGGCCAGAATAAACACGCGTTTCCAGAGCTTCATAAAACCGCCTCCTTTTCCCGTTTAGACGGAAAGGGAGGCGGTTTGGTTCCAGGGTTATTCCCTTTTTTTCAGCCGCCGCAAAACCACGCCCAGCAGCCCCCCTGCCAGGGCGGCGGCTCCCGCCGCCCACGCCTGAAACAGGGCCGTGTAGTTGTACAGCCAAAACACGCAGGGCAGGGTCAGCGCCGCGCACGCCGCCGGGTAGAGAAGCCACCAGCGGCGGAGCCGGGTTCCCAGAGGACAGGCGCTGAAAAAGCAGAACAGCGGCAGGACCAGGAAGGGGTAAAAAATTCCCGTCAGCACCGGGAAATCCCGGGCGTCCGCCAGCCGCAGGCCCGGGGGCAGCAGCAGCTCCACCGCCGCCGCCAGAAGAAGGTACGGGGCCAGGGTTTTCCAGGGCGGGTCCGCCCCCTCCAGGCCGGAGGATTTCCGAATGGCCCACACGTCGGACTGCCACTCCAGAAACCGGACGGACCATTTCAGCACGTACAGCAAAAGCAGCAGGCCCAGGAGGCACAGCCAGCTCTCCCGGATGGGGAACCACCGGCACCGCCACCCCGCCAGGGAGAACACCGCCGCCGTCCCCAGAAAATGGGCCCCGGACCAGAGGAGGGTCCGCCGCTCCAGGAGGAAGGGAACCTCCATGGTGTTCAGCGCCGCCCCCAGGAGGCCGGACCAGAAAAACTGGGCCAGGGCCGCCGCCACCGGGCTTCCATAGGCCTCCGCCATGGCCCCGGGCACCACCAGCAGATTTCCGCCCTCCGGCCTGGGGATGGTGAAGGCGTTTCCCAGCACAAACACCAGATAGACCAGGGCGATTCCCCAGGGGAAGCCCGCCTTGGCCCGCCGGAGGAATTCCCGCCGGACTTCGGATTTGCTCATATCCCCAGCACCTCCTTGATTTTCTTCACGTACCGCCGGGAGACGTAGGTGGCCACGCCGCCCTCCAGGGTCACCCGGATGGTGCCGGAAAGGCTCAAATCCAGGGCCGTCACCCGCTTCCAGTTGACGATTTCCGAGTGGGACACCCGGACAAAGGCCTTCCGGTCCAGCCGCTCCTCCAATTCATACAGCCGGAGGCGGACGGTGTAGATCTCCCCGCCCAGGGCCTGGGCCCGGACCTCCTTGTCCTCGCCGTAGAACCGCAGGACCTCCCCCGGGTCCAAGGGCACGGCGGTCCCCTCCCGGAAGAGCGTCAGCCGCTCCGGCTCCTCCAGCCGCGCCAGCAGGGCCCGGAGCTCCTCCGTCTCCCCCGGGGAGAGCACCTTTATCAGCAGCTCCTCCAGGGCCGGGTCCAGGGTCACGTCGATTTTCAAAGCGCCCGCCTCCTCTCTGCCCTCAGTATACCCAAAGCGGGCCCCGCCGTCCAGGGCTCTTGGACCATCGGCCCCGGAGGGGGGACGGACGGTCAAAACGCCTCCCCCGCGTTTGGCAGGGGAGGCGCGGCTTTATTCGGGGCTTCTGGGATAGGGCTTCGGGTCGTCGGTCAGGCCGACTAAATAGTCGATGGAAACCTTGTAAAGGCGAGCAATTCTGGCAAGAATGCTCAATTTTGGTTCATGCACGCCCAATTCATAATTTTGGTATGCCTTTTCCGTAATATCGCAGTAAATGGCAACCTTGATTTGGGTCAAGCCTGCCTCATCCCGGCATTTTCTCAACCGTTTTGCCAAAATATCTCTCACCCCAAACACCTACAATCGTTCTTAACAAATGAAGTATAGGAGATTAGAATGCAAATAATACCAAAGAAACTTCCGGTATGATTATAGGTGAGGTGAGTGCAATGAATTCTGAAATTCCCCAGGCCTTGTATGAAAAGACCCTTGAGCAGATGGTCATGGTTTACGTAAATTCCCTTTTGCAAAATTTTTTGAAATGGGGCTTGACAAAGCGAAAATTATGTGTAAAATAAGCAATAGATTAAGAAACTAAAGAATTGCTTATACGGAGGTGGACCATGACCAAGCGGGAGCGGCAGCTTTTGAACTGGATTGAGGAAAACCCCCTCATTTCCCAAAAGGAGCTGGCGGACAAGGCGGGGATCACCCGCTCCTCCGTCGCCGTGCATATCTCCAACCTGATGAAAAAAGGCTACATCACCGGCAAGGGCTACATCGTCCAGACCGCCCCCTATGTCACCGTCGTGGGGGGCGTGAACGTGGACATCGGCGGCCGCCCGGAGGCGGCTTTGGTTGCGCGGGACTCCAACCCCGGCGCGGTCCACTCCTCCCTGGGGGGCGTGGGGCGGAACATCGCCCACAACATGGCCCTGCTGGGCCTGGACGTGCGGCTGCTGACCGCCTTCGGGGACGACCTCAACGCCCAGAAGCTGGCCGCCAGCTGCGGGGAGCTTGGCATCGACATCTCCCAGTCCCCCGTCATTCCCGGCGGGCGGACCTCCACCTACCTCTTCATCAACGACGAGCGGGGGGACATGGCCCTGGCCGTCAGCGACATGGAGATTTACCGGCACCTGACCCCCCAGGCCCTGGCCCAGCGGCACAAGCTCCTGGACGCCAGCCAGGTGGTGGTCATCGACACCAACATCCCCGAGGAGAGCATCGCCTGGCTGGCGGAGAACTGCGCCGCCCCCCTCTTCGCCGACCCGGTGTCCACCGCCAAGGCCGTGAAATTAAAGCCTGTCCTGGGCAAGCTCCACACCCTGAAGCCCAACCGCCTGGAGGCGGAGCTTCTCTCCGGCGTGCCCATCACCGGCGAGGCCAGCCTGAACAAAGCCGCCGACGCCCTTTTGGAAACCGGCCTGCGCCGGGTGTTCATCTCCCTGGGGGCGGAGGGCGTGTTCGCCGCGGACCGCAGCGGCCGGGTGCAGCTGCCATGTCTCCCGGCGGAGCTGGTGAACGCCACCGGCTGCGGGGACGCCTTCATGGCCGCCATCGCCTGGGCCTATCTCCGGGGCACGGATTTGGCGGACACCGCCCGGGCGGGCCTGGCTGCCTCCTCCATCGCCATGGAGAGCAGGGAGACCATCAACCCCGCCATGAGTGAGGAGGCCCTGGAAAGCCGCCTGATCAACGCTTGATCCATCTCAAATTCATATATTTTTGGAGGTCAGCATCATGAACATGAACAAGTATCTGGACGTCGCCCCCGAAGTCAAGGAAGCCCTGGAAGCCGGGAAGCCGGTGGTGGCCCTGGAGTCCACCATCATCTCCCACGGCATGCCCTATCCCCAGAACGTGGAAACCGCTTTGAAGGTGGAGGCCATCATCCGGGAGAACGGGGCCGTCCCCGCCACCATCGCCGTCCTGGGCGGCCGCCTGAAGGCGGGCCTCTCCCCCGAGGAGATTGACTATCTCGGCAAGACCGGCGCGGGCGTGGCCAAGGCCAGCCGCCGGGATCTCCCCATCCTGGTGGCCCAGGGACGGGACGGCGCCACCACCGTCACCACCACCATGATCATCGCCCACATGGCGGGCATCCAGGTCTTCGCCACCGGCGGCATCGGCGGCGTGCACCGGGGAGCCGAGACCACCATGGACATCTCCGCCGACCTGGAGGAGCTGGCCCGGACCCCCGTCATGGTGGTCTGCGCCGGGGCCAAGTCCATCCTGGACCTGGGGCTGACCCTGGAGTACCTGGAGACCCACGGCGTGCCCGTCATCGGCTACGGCACCGAGGAGCTCCCCGCCTTCTACACCCGGAAGTCCGGCTTCGGCGTGGACTACCGCATCGACACCCCCGCCGATCTGGCGAAGTCCTTCTATGTGAAGCAGGACATGGGCCTGGTGGGCGGCATGCTGGTGGCGAACCCCATCCCGGAGGAGTACTCCATGGACGCGGACGTCATCGGAAAAGCCATCTCCGACGCGGTGGACGAGGCGAAGGTCAAGGGCATCCACGGCAAGGAAACCACTCCCTTCCTGCTGGCGAAGATCAAGGAGCTCACCGGCGGCAGCTCCCTGGACAGCAACATCCAGCTGGTGTATAACAACGCTAAGCTCGCCGCCAAGACGGCGGTGGAGCTGGCAGCTCTTGCCAAGAACTGAAACCTGTGTTAAAATGGACCGGCTGGGAAAGCAGCCGGTCCATTTTTCCCGCTCCGAAATGAGGTGTACATATGAAGACCGCCCTTCTCTCCGCCGGGTCGCGGGAAAAATTTCTGTATCTGCCGGAGGAGCATAACGACTTCCTCTGGGCCGTTGTCGGCTCCCCCTGGGGGCTCCTGGCCTGCTGGCTGGTGCTGATCAATCTTATCACCTTCCTGGCCTTCGGCCTGGACAAGTGGAAGGCCAAGCGGAAGGAGAAAAAGGAAACCGTCCGCCGGATTCCCGAGAAAAACCTCCTCCTCCTGGCCGCCGCCGGGGGCAGCGCGGGGGCCCTTTTGGGGATGAAGGTCTTTCACCACAAGACCCTCCACAAGGCGTTCCGGTTCGGTGTGCCGCTGATTCTGGCCCTGCAAATAATCATTCCCTTCGGCCTCTGGCTGTACTTCGCCGTCATTCGATAATCCAAAAGGACAACGTTTGCGTACCGGCGGGCGGAATGCCCGCCTTTTCTATCCGGCAAAACGCCTAAAACCCGGGTTTCTATTTGTCAATCCCGCCGAAAAGACGCTCTTTAAGGCGGAAAACGTTGACAATGCTTCCCGGGCTGTCTATAATAATTAACAACTCAGCGACCGGGGCGGCTGGCGCATCGCAAACGTTTCCGGTCTTTTTGAACAGGTGATGGAAGAAGCGGTTTCCGCCGCTCCTTCCCTTTTCTTTGCGCCCGAAGGGGCATTTATTTGGAGAGGAGCGAGTCCAGTGCTGCACCAATTGGATTACCTGCGGGAGGTCAACACCGTCTCCGTGCTGCTGCGGCTGACCCTGGCCATGTTCTGCGGCGGCATGATCGGCCTGGAGCGGGCCAGGAAGCACCGCCCGGCGGGCTTTCGCACCTATATGCTGGTGTGCATGGCGGCGGCGCTGACCATGCTGCTGAGCCAGTATGAGTCCTATATGCTCCACCACGTCTGGGCGGAAAAGGCCGCGGAAATCGGCATCCGCACCGACGTGAGCCGCTTTGGCGCCCAGGTCATCAACGGCATCGGCTTTTTGGGCGCGGGCACCATTTTGGTGACGGGCCAGCAGAAGGTGAAGGGCCTGACCACGGCGGCGGGCCTGTGGGCCTCGGCCTGCATGGGCCTGGCGGTAGGCGCGGGGTTCTACGAGTGCGTGGGGCTGGCGTTCCTTTTGATCTTCCTGGTGGTTCACCTGCTTCCGGCGGTGGAGCTTTACATTGTGGAAAACGCGAAAAACATGAATATCTACGTGGAGTTCCAGTCCCTGGACAACGTGGCGGAAATCATCAACCGCATCAAGGCCAAGGATGTGACCATCTACGAGGTGGAGGTGGACCACGGAAAGCAGACGCCCTCCCAGCACCCCAACGCCATCTTCTCCCTGCGGATGAACCGGCCGGGCACCCACGCCAAAATCCTGGCCGCCATCTCGGAGCTGGAGGACGTGTATGTCGTCCACGACATCTAAGCGGATAGGAGGAGAACGGGATGTTGACGTTATTTGACGGCCTGCGGGACGTGACCATCTGGTCCGTGGCCCTGCGGATGACCCTGGCGGTTGTCTGCGGCGGCATCATCGGCATCGAGCGGGAGTACAAGCGCCGCCCGGCGGGCTTCCGCACCCATATTTTAATCTGCCTTGGCGCGGCCATGACCACCCTGACCAGCCAGTACCTCTACCTGGTCCTGGGCCAGTACACCGACATGGCCCGCCTGGGTGCCCAGGTGGTGGCGGGCATCGGCTTCATCGGCGCGGGCACCATCATCGTCACCCGCCGCCAGCGGGTGAAGGGCCTGACCACGGCGGCGGGCCTCTGGGCGGCGGCCATCATCGGCCTGGCCCTGGGCGGCGGCTTCTACGAGGGGGGCCTCTTCGCCACCTTCCTGATTCTGATTGCGGAGCTTTTCTTCTCCCGGGTGGAGTACCGGATGCTGCAAAACGCCCCGGAGGTCAATCTCTACGTGGAGTACAGCGACAACAAGACCATGGACACGCTGCTCCAGGAGTTCCGGGAGCACGGGCTGAAAATCCTCAACATGGGCATCATCCACTCCAAGTCCAACGAGGAGCACAACGCCTGTGCCATCTTCACCCTGCGGCTCCACAAGGGGCTGGACGTGGAGCATTTGAAGCAGGAGATTCTGGCCACCGCCGGAGTGGTTTCCGTGCGGGAGCTGTGAGCGGATGGGACCGGGGGCGCGCGGCGTTCCCGGTCTTTTGTCCGCCTACAGAAAATATCCGTCTCTATATTGCGGACATTTTGTGAAAATGCACGATTGACAACGGGGGCGGGGCGTGTTAAGGTAATACCAAATTGGATACCGGCAAAGGAAATCCCCGGAAACAGGCCCTCGGGCCGAGGGACCGGGGACGGATGCGGCTCTGGAGAAGCCCGGAAACGGGTACCGAAGGTGCAAGGCGGCGCGTGGGAGCGTCCGCCGAATCTCTCAGGTAAAAGGACGGAGTGGAACGGCACGGGGGGGATTCCCCTGTTTCCGTCCTCTTGTTCGGAGCGGCGCGGGCCGTTCCTTTTATTTTTAGGAGGGAAACAATCTATGTTACAGCAAGTGCAAGCAACGCTTCTGCCCATTGTGCAGGCCATCAACGCCTATCTGTCCGACTACATCCTGGTGGGGCTTCTCATCGCCGTGGGCCTGTGGTTCTCCATCAAGACCCGTTTTGTCCAAATCCGCTGCTTCGGCGAGGGCATGGGGAAGGTGTTCGGCAGCCTCTCCCTCTCCGGCGGGCGGCATGAGGGGGGCATGAGCTCCTTCCAGGCCCTGGCCACCGCCATTGCCGCCCAGGTGGGCACCGGCAACATCGTGGGCGCTTCCGGCGCGATTCTCACCGGCGGCCCCGGGGCCATCTTCTGGATGTGGATCATCGCCTTCTTCGGCATGGCCACCATCTATTCCGAGGCCGTCCTGGCCCAGGAGACTCGGGTGAAGGACAAGGACGGCAGCATCCAGGGCGGTCCCGTGTACTACATCACCACGGCTTTTAAGGGGGCCTTCGGCAAGTTCCTTGCGGGCTTCTTCTCCATCGCCATCATCCTGGCCCTGGGCTTCTTCGGCTGCATGGTCCAGTCCAACTCCATCGGCTCCACCTTCCAGACCGCTTTCGGCGTGCCCTCCTGGATCATCGGGGTCATTCTGGTGGTGATCTGCGGCGTGATTTTCCTGGGCGGCGTGCAGCGCCTGGCCTCCGTCACGGAGAAGGTCGTCCCCATCATGGCGGCCCTCTTCGTCCTGGGCGGGCTGGTGGTGCTGGTGGTCCGGGCCAAGTACCTCCCCGCCACCGTGGCTATGATCTTCCGGTACGCCTTCCAGCCCCAGGCCATCCTGGGCGGCGGCTTCGGTGCGGCGCTGAAAATCGCCCTGAGCCAGGGCGCCAAGCGGGGTCTCTTTTCCAACGAGGCCGGTATGGGCTCCACCCCCCACGCCCATGCGCTGGCCAACGTGTCCTGCCCCCACGATCAAGGCGTGGTGGCCATGATCGGCGTGTTCATTGACACCTTCGTGGTGCTGACCCTCAACGCCCTGGTGATCATCTCCACCCTCTACACCGAGGGCGGTCCCCTGGCGGGCGGGTATACCGGCTCCGTCACCGAGGTCATCGGCAAGGCCAATCTGGCTCAGACGGCCTTCGGCGTGGTGTTCGGGGAGAACCTGGGGGCCATGTTTGTGGCGGTGTGCCTGTTCTTCTTCGCCTTCTCCACCATCCTGGGGTGGAACCTCTTCGGCAAGATTAACATGACCTACCTGTTTGGAAAGAAGTCCATCGTGGCTTATACGCTGATTGCCCTGGTGTTTATCTTCCTGGGCACCCTGGCGTCCAACGACCTGGTGTGGGAGCTGTCGGATATGTTCAATAACCTGATGGTTATTCCCAATGCCATCGGCCTCTTCGGCCTGACCCGCCTGGTGGTCAAGTGCGTGAAGTGAGATTTCGCCTTTCGGCAGAAAAAAGAGACAGCTCGGAATGGGCTGTCTCTTTTTACGGGCCCCCACAGGGGGGGATTGTACTCGCCCTTCGGGCGGGGAGGATTTCAGCCATGATGATGGCTGGTGCATTGCACCCCCCATTTTCTCTTTTTCTTGCCAGAAGAAAAAGAGAAAACGGGCCGTGCACGGTCCAAAAGAGAAAAAGAAGTATCGCCCCTGCGGGGGGACGAGGGACGGGGGGCGCGCAAGGCGTGCCTCCGTTTTTTACGAATGTCTCCAGCCCGCGGCGTAGCCTTAGCGGGGGTTTTGGTGGTTGTCGAATGGACCAGCTCCTCTTTCCGCTGCCGCTGATGCTCCGATAAACGAACCCGTAGGGGCCGCCGCCCTGCGCCCGCCGTTAGCGGCTTTGCCGCTTACGGCGGCGGCGTACCCCTTTCGGGTGCTCGGCGGCCCGCTTTCCCGGAACCTCCATGCTACCCATGGCCCATTCTTTCCGGGCCCACCCTTCTCCCGGTAGACCATTTCCATAATGGGACCATTCCGGTAGACCAGAAAACCCTCTTTGTGGGGCCTGACCCCCTGGTCAGGCCATTCCCCCAGGAATTGCCCTTCTCCCGGCAGACCATTCCTTCCGGGATTGCCTTCCTACCGATAGACCACCCTGTAGGGGCGGACCTATGTGTCCGCCCGCTTCCGCAACCACTCTTTTACCGGTGTTCCTCCTCCAAGGGCAGCGGAGCAAGGCCCACCAATTGGTCCAAGGTTACTCCATAGAGATCGGCCAACTTTACCAGCGTAGGAGCTGTGGGTTCCCGTTCATCTTTTTCATAACGTTCATAGGTTTTGGCGGAAAGCTCAAGAACCCTGGATACCTTTTCGCGGGACAATTTCTTAACTCCGCGCAAGGCCAATAAATTTTTAGCTAATTGTTCCATCGTGATACCTCAAAAGCCTTGACAGACCTTTCGGTCTAATGTTATAATGGTCGTAGACCGAAAGGTCTAGAACAAAGACGCCCTGTTCCCTTTCAAAAAACGGAACTGACTAAGGTTTTCTCTTTATGAAAGGAGCCGATTTCATGGAAGGATTCCTCCACGCTCTCTACGAATACGCCCAGGAGCAGCACGTCCCGTCCTACCTGGAAACCTGGGAATACCGCCGGGCCACCTGTGACCTGGAGGAGGACTGGGCCTCCTTCCGCTCCACGCTGACGGCGGAACAGGAGCAGCGCCTGAAAGCCCTCCTGAACCGGGAGCGGAACGCCGCCTGTCTGGAGGACCAGGCCATTTTCTCCTGCGGCCTCTCCATGGGGGTGGGCCTTGGGCGGCTTTAGGCCCCCCGCAGCTCCGCAATCCGGGCGGGGATGTCCGCCGCTTTATAAACCGCGCTTCCCGCCACCAGCACGTTGGCCCCGGCGTCAATGCAGGTCCGGCAGGTGTCCGGGGCCACGCCGCCGTCCACCTCCAGCTCACAATCCGGGTTCTTCTCGTCGATGAGCTTCCGCAGGGCCGTCACCTTCGGCATCATATCCGCCATGAACTTCTGCCCGCCAAAGCCCGGCTCCACCGTCATGACCAGAATCAGCTCCACCTTCGTAAGGTACGGCAGAGCCGCCTCCGCCGGAGTCTTAGGCTTGAGCACAATCCCCGCCTTTTTCCCCTTGGCGTGAATTTTGCCGATGGCGGCGTGGATGTTCTCCTCCGTGTCCGCCTCCACATGGACCGTCACCAGGTCCGCCCCGGCGTCGCAGAACTGCTCCACGTACCGGACGGGCTGGGTGATCATCAGGTGTACGTCCAGGGGCAGCTCCGTGGTGGGCCGGATGGACTTCACCACCGGGACGCCGATGGTGATGTTGGGGACAAACACCCCGTCCATCACGTCCACATGGACGTAGTCGGCGGCGGCGATGCGTTGGATATCCCGCTCCAGATTCGCAAAATCGGCGGAGAGGATGGACGGCGCGATTTTGATCATGAAAAGCCCCTCTTTTCTCTCGGCGCGGCGGCGGAAGGACCGGGACACGCGGTCCGGGCCCGGTGACGGGCGCGCGGGGCGGCGCATAGGATGGCTTGAGCGGCCCGAGCGCCTCCAACTCCGCGCAGCGTCCGCCCCTACGTCCGGCGCCGCCGCTTTTTTGAATATAGGGAACCGGCCTCCGGACCCCCGTCCGGCGGGCCGGTTCCCCCCTAGTGTAACAAACTTCCGGCCCAAAAGCAACCGAGGACCGGGATATTTTTTGTCCGCCGGCGGGGCGGAAAATTTTGTTGCAAAAACATCTGCAAAATTTCCCGAAAGTGTGATAGGATAAAGAGTAAAGACGATTTGAAAAGGAGGCGGCGCTATGGCGTATGACGTGCTCGTCATCGGCGGGGGCCCGGCGGGGCTGTCGGCGGCCCAGAACGTCCGGGCCCGGGGGAAAACCGCGCTGGTAGTCTCCAATCCCCTGGAGGAAAATCCCCTCTGGAAGGCGAAGGAAGTGGACAACTACCTGGGCCTTCCCCGCCTCAGCGGAGCGGAGCTGCTGACGGCCTTCCAGCGCCACGCGGAGTCCTCCGGGGCGGAGTTTCTGGAGGGCCGGGCCCTCAGCGCCCTGCGGTCCGGGGAGAGCTGGTATGTGAGCGTGGGCAACACGATGGTTCAGGGAAAAGCCGTGGTCCTGGCGGCGGGCGTCGTCCGGGGAAAGAAGCTCCCCGGAGAGGCGGAGCTTCTGGGCCGGGGCGTCAGCTACTGCGCCACCTGCGACGGGATGCTTTACCGGGGAAAGCGGGTGGCCGTCCTGGGCTGGACCCCCTCGGCGGAGAAGGAAGCCGCCTTCCTGGAGGGCATCGGCTGCCAGGTTCTCTACCTGGATAAACCCCGGGACTGCGCGATCCGGGGCGCGGAGAAGGTGGAGGCCGTAACCTGCGGCGGCGTCACGGAGGCGGTGGAGGCCGTCTTCCTCCTGCGGCCCGCCATGGCCCCGGGGGACCTGTTCCCGGGCCTGGAGACGGGGGGCGGCTTTGTGGCGGTGGACCGGGAGATGCGGACGAACCTCCCCGGCGTGTTTGCCGCCGGGGACTGCACCGGCGGGCCCCTACAGGTATCCAAGGCCGTGGGCGAGGGCCTGACTGCCGGGCAAAAAGCGGCGGCTTTTGCCTCGGCGGTGAAATAACCAATCAAAAAAAAGGAGACGAACGAAATGACATTGCAGCACTTGACAACGGCGGAATTTGACGCGGCAGCGGGCAAGGCCCCTCTGGCCATGGTGGACTTCTGGGCCCCCTGGTGCGGGCCCTGCCAGATGCTGGGCCCCGTCATGGAAAACTTGGCGGCCCAGTACGAGGGCAAGGCCCTGGTGGCCAAGGTCAACGTGGACGAGGAGCCGGAGCTGGCCCGGCGCTTCGGCGTGATGAGCATCCCCACGGTGGTCTTTTTGAAGGAGGGCCGGGAGTTTGACCGGAAGGTGGGGGCCTTCCCTCCCGCCGCTTACCAGGAGGTATTGGACAAGTCCCTGTAAGGGCCGTCCCAAAACGCGAACAAGCGCCCGGAATCAAGAGATTCCGGGCGCTTGGTTTTATGGCGCGGAGGCAGGACCAGGGGGCTCTTACGCCTCCCCCTTCTCCCCGTTGGCCCGGGCCTCGTTGTCCAGGTCCTCCTGGTCCTTGGGGATGGCGATGTTGAGGATGATGGCCAGCACCGCCGCCGGCACGATGCCGGAGCCGCCGAAGATCAGCTGCACCGGCTGGGGCAGGCCCGCCAGGGCCCCGGCGGTGGCGCCCAGGCCATAGCCCAGGCCCATGGCGATGGACACGATGGTCACCACCCGGTTGGTAACGCCGTACTTGGTCAAAAGCTTGATGCCGGACACGGCGATGGAGGCGAACATCATCACCGCCGCGCCGCCCAGAACGCTCTGGGGCATAATGGAAATCACCGCCGCCAGCTTGGGGCTCAGCCCCGCCAGCACCAGGAACACCGCGCCGCAGGTCAGGGCCATGCGGTTGACCACCTTGGTCATGGTCACTAGGCCCACGTTCTGGGAGAAGGACGTGGTGGGCAGGGAGGAGAACAGGGAGGAGATGACGGAGCCCACGCCGTCGCACACCACGCCGCCGGAGAGCTCCTTGGCGGTGGCCTCCCGGCCCATGCCGCCCTCGATGCAGCCGGAGATGTCCCCGATGGTCTCCACGGCGGTGACCAGGAACATGATCAGGATGGAGAGGATGGCGTGGAGGTTGAAGGTGGGCTTCACCGGGAGAATCTGCGGCACGGAGAACCATTTCGCCTCGGCGATCCGGGACCAGTTCACATACCAGGAGGCGGTGAAGGCGTTCCCCTCCGCGTCCACCAGCTCATGGGGCAGCAGAATGCCCATGACGGAGGCCACAATGTAGCCCACGATGATTCCGCAGAGGATACAGGAGGTGGATGTAATACCCTTTGTAAAGTGCTTCAGTACCACGATAACCGCCAGCACCAGCAGGCCCAGCAGGAGGTTTGGCAGGGAGCCGAAGTCCTTGGCCCCGCTGCCTCCGGCGAAGGAGTTCACGCCCACGCTGATGAGGCTCAGGCCGATGGCCAGCACCACGCTGCCGGTGACCACCGGCGGGAAGAACTTCCGCAGGGGCTTAATGAAAAAGCCCAGGGCCGCCTCGCAGACGCCGCCCACCATGGCCGCGCCGATGATGGCGCTGTAGGCCAGGATGCCGCCGCCCATGGCGGGGTTGGCGGCCACGCCCTTCATGACTCCCAAAAAGCCGGAGCTGGTGCCCATGATGATAGGCACCTGCCCGCCCACGGGGCCGATGGACCAGAGCTGAATCAAGGTGATGAGGCCCGCCGCCAGCATGGCGTTTTGGAGCAGGGTGACGTACAGCGCGGGCTCCTCGCTGGTAATGCCGCAGATGCCGCAGATGATCATCAGCGGCGTCAGGTTGCCCACGAACATGGCCAGTACGTGCTGCATCCCCAGGGGGATGGCCTGGCGCAGGGGAATGCGCCCGTGGAAATCGTAGGGGCTGGCGTACTCTGCGGTCTTCTGCTTCACTTCGTTTTTGTTCATCTTTCTTTCCACCTCATTTTCTGCGCCCCTTGGGCCGGGGCAGGCCGCGGAACCGCCGGACGCCCGGCCCCGTCTTTTTCTCCCTCAGCATTCTGGATCAATCGGCCGTGCGCACCCCCTTAAAGCGCAAAAAAGAAGACTACAAAATCCGCTGCTCATAAATCAGGGACAGCAAACAATGTAGCCTTCCGGCATTGTTATCATAACATAGGTCCACCTCTTTGTCAATCCTGTTTGCAGTATTTACAGGCCCGAAAAAATGTGCTACACTAAATCCGTTTGACAAGGAGGGATGCTATGAGCAGCCGGGAAGCCGTTTTGTCGCTTCTGCGGGGGGAGGAGGGCTTCCTCTCCGGCCAGGAGCTGAGCCGCCGCTTGAAGCTCAGCCGCGCCGCCGTGTGGAAGGCGGTGGACGCCCTGCGGGGAGAGGGCTACGAAATCGAGGCCCGGACCGGCCTGGGTTACCGCCTCACCGCCGCGCCGGACGTGCTGACGGAAGCGGAGATTCGGAGTTTTTTGGGCCCCACCCGCCTCGTGGGCCGGGAGCTGCGGTGCTTCGAGGAGCTGGACTCCACCAACAACTATCTGAAGTCCTGGACGGACGGGCCGGACGGCGCGGCGGTCACCGCCGAGAGCCAGACGGCGGGCCGGGGCCGGATGGACCGCTCCTTCCAGTCCCCCAGGGGCCAGGGGATCTACCTCTCCGTGCTTCTCCGGCCGCCCCTGCCGCCGGACCGGCTGCCGCCGGTGACGGCCCTGGCGGGCGTGTCGGTGTGCGCCGCCGTGGAGCGGGTCTGCGGCGCGCGGCCGGGGCTGAAATGGCCCAACGACCCGGTGCTCTGCGGGAAGAAGCTCTGCGGCATTTTGACGGAGCTGTCCCTGGAGGCGGAGACGGGGCGGGTCCAGTCCCTGGTGCTGGGCATCGGCGTCAACGTGGCCCAGGGGGAGGAGGACTTCTCGCCGGAGGTGCGGGAGGTCGCCACCTCCCTGCGCCAGGCCCTGGGGCGGTCTGTGTCCCGGCCCCAATTGACGGCGGCGCTGCTGGAGGAGCTGGACCGGGCTTACGCCGCGCTGCTGGCCGGGGACCTGTCGGCCTATCTTGCGGCCTACCGGAGCCGCTGCGTGAACCTGGGGAAAACCGTCCGGCTTCTTCCCTTCGGCGGCGGGGAGCCGGAGACCGCCCAGGCGGTGGACATCGACGAGGAATTCGGCCTGGTGGTCCGGGGGGCGGACGGGAAGGAGCGGACGGTCCGCTCCGGCGAGGTCTCCGTCCGGGGCCTGTGGGGCTATACGGAGTAACAATAAGGAAAGAGGCATTTCAATGAACGGCAAGAACAAATTCCAGCAGCTCTGGGAGCTCTTTTGGACCTTCGCGAAAATGGGGGTCATGACCTTCGGCGGCGGCATGGCCATGCTGCCCATCCTCCAGCGGGAGGTGGTGGACAGCAAGGGCTGGGCCACCGAGGAGGAGCTGACGGATTATTACGCCATCGGCCAATGCACCCCGGGCATCATCGCCGTCAACACGGCCACCTTCATCGGGCAAAAATGCGGCGGCATCTCCGGGGGCATCGTGGCCACCCTGGGGCTGGTGTTCCCCTCCGTGGTGATCATCTCCATTCTGGCGGGGCTGATTTCCAACTTTGCGGACCTCAGCTGGGTGAAAAACGCCTTCGCCGGGATTCAGGTCTGCGTCTGCGTGCTGATTTTCAACGCGGTGCTGAAGCTCTTGAAAAAGTCCGTGGTGGATAAGCGGACGGCGGCGATCTTCGGCGTGGTCCTTCTGGGGGGCGTATTTTTGAAGCTCTCCCCGGTGTGGTTCGTCGTCGGCTCGGCCCTGACGGGCATTTTATTGAAAAATCTGGAGGCGAAGAAGGCATGATTACCACCTGTTTGCAGCTCTTCTGGGAGTTTTTCAAGACCGGCCTCTTCGCCGTGGGCGGCGGCATGGCGACCCTGCCCTTTCTCCAGGCCATCGGCGAGTCCACCGGCTGGTACACCTACACGGATCTGATGAACATGCTGGCGGTGTCGGAGTCCACCCCCGGTCCCATCGGCATCAACATGGCCACCTACGTGGGCTTCACGGCGGCGGGCATCCCCGGGGCCATCATCGCCACCCTGGGGGAGGTGACGCCCTCCATCATCGTCATTTTGATTGTGGCGGCGGTGCTCCACAGCTTCCGCAATAACAAGTACGTGGACCAGGCCTTCTACGGCCTCCGCCCCGCCTCCACGGGGCTCATCGGCGCGGCCTGCGCGGCGGTGGTGCTGGAGGTGCTGACCACCGTCCAGCTGGCAGCCCAAAGCGGGGGCATCGTCAAGACCCCGGCCCTCAGCGGCGGGAGCCTCCTCAACGTGCCGGGGCTGCTGCTGGCGGCGCTTTTGATTGTGCTGACCAACTTTGCGCCCAAGAAGGTGACCGGCCTCCACCCCGTCGTCTTCATCGGCCTTTCCGCCGTGGTGGGCGTGGCCTTCGGCTTTGCCGGGGCGTGAGAACAAACGGAAAGAGAGGGACCGGACGGTCCCTCTCTTTTTCATTTCTGATACTCGAACTCAAAGCCGTCCATGGACACGGTGTCTCCGTCCTGAATGCCCATTTCCTCCAGCCGCCGGAACACCCCCGCGTCCCGCAGGGCCTTGTCGAACCACATGCGGCTCTCATAGTCGGCGAAGTTGACGTTGGCCATCAGACGCTGGAGCCAGGGGCCCTCCACCATCCAAACGCCGTCCTCATGCTGGATGTCCAGGGGGGCGGAGGCGTCCGCCTTGGGAGCCCGGGGCACGTAGTCCGGCTCGTACACGGCGATGGGCGGCAGCACGGACAGCCGCTCCGCCGCCAGCTGCACCAGCTCCCGGGTGCCCTTGTGGGCGGCGGCGGAAATCTCCACCAGGGGATAGCCCAAGGCCTCCACATGGGCCCGAAGGGCCTCCAGCAGGGCCGGGTCCTCCAGGATGTCCGTCTTGTTGGCGGCCACAATCTGGGGCCGCTTTGCGAGATTCGGGCTGTAGCGCTTCAATTCCTCGTTGATGGCGTCGAAATCGGCCACCGGGTCCCGGCCCTCGCTGCCGGACACGTCCACCACATGGACCAGCAGGCGGCAGCGGTCGACGTGGCGGAGGAAGTCGTGGCCCAGGCCCGCCCCCTCGCTGGCCCCCTCGATAATGCCGGGGATGTCCGCCAGGACGAAGCTGACGCCATCCTCCACCCAGACCACCCCCAGGTTGGGGAAGAGGGTGGTGAAGTGGTAGTTGGCGATCTTGGGCTGGGCCTTGGAGACAACCGACAGGAGGGTGGACTTGCCCACGTTGGGGAAGCCCACCAGGCCCACGTCCGCCAGAAGCTTGAGCTCCAGAATGACATCGTGGCTCTCTCCGGGAAGGCCCGCCTTGGCGAAGCGGGGGACCTGGCGGGTGGGGGTGGCGAAGTGGCTGTTGCCCCAGCCGCCCCGGCCCCCCCGGCAGAGGACGAAGGGCTCGCTGCCGCTCATGTCGGCCATAATCTCGCCGGTTTCGGCCTCCCGGACCAGGGTGCCCCGGGGGACGTGGATGGTGAGGGACTGGCCGTCCCTGCCGGACTTCCGGCCCCCCTGGCCGTCGGCGCCGTTAGCGGCGGAATATTTGCGCTTATAGCGGAAGTCCATCAGGGTGGACATATGGTCGTCCACCTGGAGGATGATGGAGCCGCCCCGCCCGCCGTCGCCGCCGTCGGGGCCGCCTGCGGCGACATATTTCTCCCGATGGAAGGCGATGGCGCCGTTGCCGCCATTGCCGGCTTTTACCGTGATTTTTGCTTTATCAATAAATCCTGATGCCATGGGGGCCTCCTTGCGTTTTCCCCCTGAAAAGGGGGGGATTTTTCCGGCCCTTCGGGCGGGGCGGATTGGATACCAGCGATGGCTGGTGCATTGCACCCCCCATTTTCTCTTTTTCTTCCAGAAGAAAACGAGAAAACGGGCCGTGCACGGTCCAAAAGAGAAAAAGAAGTATGGGCCCTGCGGGGGGACGAAGGACGGGGGACGCGCAAGGCGTGCCTCCGGTTTTTACGAATGTCTCCAGCCCGCGGCGTGGTGCGGGCTGGGGTTTGGAGGTTATCGAATGGACTTTCTCCTCTTTTCGCTGCCGCTACCCTGGCGGTAACGGCTCACGGCCCGCCAGCTGGTCCAGGGTGATGCCGTAGAGATCGGCAAAGGCGCAGAGAACGGTTAAGTTTGGTTCGCGCTCCCCGGTTTCATAGCGGCGATAAGAGCTGTAGGAAATGTTGCACTTTACAGCTACAATTTCTGCACTGTAATTGTGGCCTTTTCTTAGTGTGAGTAAATTTTCAGAAAAAACGCTCATAGTTTTTCCCTCACCTATTGACAGGCCAACTTGGCCCGAGTATAATGTCTATATGGATTAACCCAAACGGAAAAACCCAAATAGAAAGCGAGTGGTTTTATGGAACTGCTATTCCATACGCTCTACTCTTACGTCCAAGAAAATCAAGTTTTCCGCTATCTCCAAACGCCGGAATACCGTCGGGCGGTATCAAACATAGAGAAGGACTGGGTAAGGTTTCGATCGACTCTGACGGCAGAGCAAAGTAATCAGCTGGACGCGCTGTTGGCGCGCGAGAGGGAGGTTGCGCTTATAGAGGATAAAGCATCATTTTGCAGCGCTCTATCTATCGGAATCAGTTTAGGACGGCTTTGAGCGGACCAGGTAGCGCCAGCGGAAAGAGCAGCTTGTCCATTCATCGAGGAGCAAACCCTCGCCCGCACTACGCCGCGGGCTGAAGACATGCGTACCCGGAGGAAGCACCCCTTGCGCGTCCCCCGTCCCACGTCCCCCCGCAGGGGCGATACTTCTTTTTCTCTTTTGGACCGTGCACGGCCCGTTTTCTCTTTTTCTTCTGGAAGAAAAAGAGAAAATGGGGGGTGCAATGAACCAGCCATCATCATGGCTGAAATCCTCCCCGCCCGTCAGGGCGAGCAAAAGCCCCCTCCCCTGCCAAGGGGAGAAAAAAGGACCCGGACAGGATGTCCAGGCCCTTTCAACGCTCACTCAGCCTCGTAGACAGAGACCTGCTTGCGATCCTTGCCCAGCCGCTCGAAGCGGACCGTGCCGCTGGCGGTGGCAAACAGGGTATCGTCGCTGCCGCGGCCCACGTTCACGCCGGGGTGAATGTGGGTGCCGCGCTGGCGGACGAGAATGTTGCCCGCCAGGACGAACTGGCCGTCCGCCCGCTTGGGGCCCAGGCGCTTGGCCTTGGAGTCGCGGCCGTTCTTGGTGGAGCCGCCGCCCTTCTTGTGGGCAAAGAACTGTAAACCAATGCGAATCATGTCAGGGACCATCCTTTCTGAAAGATTTTAGATGGGGAAGGGGACCTCAGTCCGCTTCCAAAACCTCAATGTTGTCCGGGTACTCGTCGTGGAGCATGGTGAAATAGACCATCAGCCCCGTCAGAAGGGTCTGGCAGGTGCTCTCCGCCGTGGGGCCCAAAGCTCCGGGAAGGCGCAGGGAAACCAGCGCCTTGTCCCCGTCAATCCGCACCGCGGCGGCAAGGCCCAAAACGTCGTTGACGGTGGCCTCCACCAGGGTGACGGCGGCGGTGATGGACGCGCAGAGGAGGTCTTCCCCCGCCTCGGCCCAGCCGCTGTGGCCCTTGGCCTCAAAGCCGGTAATCCGGCCCGCTTCCGTGTGGAAGGTGACGCTGGTCATGCTCAGACGGAGATCTTGCCGATCTCGACCTTGGTATAGGGCTGGCGATGGCCCTGACGCTTGCGGTAGCCCTTCTTGGGATTGTACTTGAAGATGCGGATTTTCTTGCCCTTGCCGTTTTTCACGACCGTGGCTTCTACAGAAGCGCCGGCCACGGTGGGAGCGCCGAAGGTGGCCTTGTCCCCGTCGATGACGGCCAGGACCTGGTCGAACTTCACGGCGTCGCCGGCCTCCTGGGGCAGCTTTTCGATGTAGACCACGTCGCCCTCGGCCACCTTGTACTGCTTTCCGCCGGTCACGATGATTGCGTTCATGCTTGTTTCAACTCCTTCATTTACGGGCTCGCTGTCGGGGGCGGCGTCTGCGCGCACTTATTCAGGCCCATTCAAAGCGGCTTCCCTAGTATATCAGCAGAATTTGGGCTTGTCAATGGGGTTTGGCGATTTTTTGGAAAACCGGGCGGGCTTCTTGCTCTTTCCTCCAAAATGTGCTATTTTACAGATGGCGCTGCCAGTAACGGTAGGCGGTCCGTCCCCCAGCAATGGGGGCCTTGTCCCCCGGAAAGGGGGGATTGCTATGGTTACATACAGTGAGCTTTTCGCTTACTCCCTGGTGATCATCAGCGTTGTAAGTCTGGTACTCCAGTTTTGCAAAAGGAAATGACCGCCCCTCCGTCCAAGAGCGCGGTCATTCCTTGACTAAACTTTAGGGACGGGCCGTCTGCCGGCAGCGCCCTTATAAATTTATTATACCAAATCCTTTGCGATTGTCAAGCTTCTCTCAGCGGGTCAGCAGGACGCCAGCAAAGCCTCCAGCTCTTCCCGGGAGAAGCGCTGCACGTTGTCGCAGAAGCGGCAGGTCAGCTCCGCGCTCCCCTGCTCGTCGATCATGGCCCGCAGCTCCTCCCGGCCCAGGCTGATGAGGGCCCGCTCCATCCGCTCCCGGCTGCAATCGCAGCGGTACGCGATGGGCCGCTTCTCCAGCACCTCCAGCGCAAGGCCCGGCAGGGCCGCGCGGAGCAGGGCCTCCGGGTCCGGGTCGGCCTTCAAAAGCTCCGTCACCGGCCCGGCGGCGCGGAGGGAGGCCTCCAGCCGCTCCGCCGTCTCCTCGCCCGCGCCGGGGAGGAGCTGGACCAGATACCCTCCGGCGGACAGGACGCTCTGGTCCCGGTCCACCAGCACCCCCAGGCCGCAGGCCGTGGGAATCTGCTCGGACTCCACGAAGTAGAGGGCGATGTCCTCGGCAATCTCCCCCCAGAGAAGGCCCACGCTGCCCACATAGGGCTCCTTCATCCGCAGGTCCCGAATTACCGTCAAAGTCCCTTGGTTTCCTACGGCGGTTCCCACGTCCAGCTTCCCGTCCTCCCGCAGGGGGATGTCCACGGCGGGGTTTTCCACCGTGCCCCGGACATTGCCCTCGTGGTCCGACACCGCCAGCAGCGTCCCCAGGGGGCCGCCGCCCTTGATTTGCAGGGTGAGGCTGGCGGCCTCCTCTTTTAGGGCGCTGCCCATCATGGAGGCCCCCGCCAGAAGGCGGCCCAGGGCCGCCGTGGCCACCGGCAGGGTCTTGTGAATCTGCCGGGCCCGCTCCGTCAGGTCCCGTGTGGACACGGCGGAGACTTTAATCAGGCCGTCCTGGGAGATGGCCCGGATCAATTGGTCGCTCATGGTTCAAACTCCTTGCTTCAGCAGCATTGAAATTGCCAGCGGTCCTCGTTGAGCCGCGGGGGCTTGTCCGTCAGGTCCCCCGTCAGATGGACGGAGGAAAAGCCCGCCTCGCTCAGGGCCTCCCGCAAAAACGCCTCGCTCCAGGCCCGCTCCCGGTGCTCCTCGAAGGAGCGGTCCCAGGCCCCGCCGGGGCGGAGGCGGAACAGGTCCACCTGATAGGTGCAGATCTGCTTTTTCTCGGAAAAGAAGGTCCGCCAGACGCAGAAGCTCTCCTCCGTCTCGTCCATGTAGAGCTGCCCGTCCATCCGCCGGAGCTTGTAGGGGGTGTTCACGTCGAAGAGGAACAGGCCCCCCGGCTTGAGCCAGCGGCGGACATGGCGGAAAGTCTCCTTCAAATCCCGCTCCGCCGTCAGGTAGTTCAGGGAATCCAAAGTGGAGACCACCGCGTCCGCCGGCTGGGCCAGGCGGAGCCTGGGCATGGCCTGGTGGAGGAACAGGGGCGGGCGCTCCAGGCCCGCCGCCTTGGCCGCCGCCTGGGTCAGCATCTCCTCGGACCCGTCGGCGGCGAGGACCTGATAGCCCTTCTTCGCCAGAAGGCACGCGATGGTCCCCGTGCCGCACCCAAGGTCCAGCACCGTCTCCACGGGGATGGGGCTTTTGCGGAGCCGCCGCGCAAGAAACGCCGCCCGGCGGCGGTAGGACCCGTCGGCCATGAGGCCGTCGTAGCTGGCGGCCAGGGCGTCATAGGCGCTCATGACGGTTTGTCCTTCATCCGGGCGAAGAGCTGGGCATAGGCCCCGGTGCCGTAGTTCAGCGAGCGGTTCACCCGGCTGATGGTGGCGCTGGACGCGCCGGTGCGCTCTAAAATCTCGTTATAGATCATGCCGTCGTCCAGCAGGGAGGCCACCTCGAAGCGCTGCTCCATGCTCCTGAGCTCCGCCACGGTGCAAAGGTCCTGAAAAAACTGATAGCACTCCTCCTCGTCCCGGAGCTGCAAAATGGCCCTATAGAGCTGGCCGCTTTTTTCTTTCTTGCCGATCTTCACACTGAGACCTCCTGTCTTTGTTTTCAGCACTCCTATTTTAACCTTTCAGAGCGTGAAAGTAAAGGGGGCTTTGGAGGAAATTTTCGGGAAAAACGCCCGCCCTTGTCACCGCCTCCCCCTCCGGCGCATAGGCTGGAGAAATACGGGGAGAGGAGCGGTGGCTGTGGGAGAGCGTCTGGCCCTGAAAACGGAGCCCTTCGCGGCGGAGCGGGAGTGGACGGTGGAGGGGGTGCCGGTGCTGTCGGCCCTGGCCCAGGTGCCGGAGCCGGAGGGGAAGGACCGGACGGCCCGGCGAATCAAGCGCTTTTACCGGCTGCAATGCCGCGCCTTTCTGCGCTACTGCGAGAAATGCCTCCTGCCCCAGGCGGCGGCGGAGTACCGCGCGGCCCTGGAGGCCAGCCGCCCCCTGCCCGCCTTCCGGGCGGAGCTTTCCTACCGGGTGACCTATCACGAGGGGGGCCTTTGGAGCGTCTGCACCCAGACCCGGGAAACCTTGGGCCCCGGCCCGGCCCTGGTGACCCGGCGGGGGGACACCTGGGATCTGGCGGCGGGATACCCGGTGCCGCTGAAGGACTTCTTCCCCGCCGGGGCGGCCTGGAAAAAGCGGATTCTCCGCCATGCGGAGGAGGAGATCCGGCGGCGGGAGCGGGCCGGGGCGGGCCGCTGGCGGGAGGACTGGCGGCGCCAGCTCCGGCGGCGGTTCAACCCCCAGAACTTCTACTTAACGGCGGAGGGCCTGGCCTGTTTCTGGCCCATGTACGCCATCGCCCCGGCGTCGGAGGGGGTGCCGGTGTTCTTGCTGCCCTATGGGGAAGGGGTATCGCCGGAGCGGAAAGCGGAAGCCTGAGAAAAAGACCCCAGTTCGCTGGGGTCTATGTTAATATCCCAAACGCCCAGAAGAATACAAACGCGGCGCACCGCGTCCTTTTCGTCCCGGGCAACTTGGATGGCTCGGGCAATAGCGATGCCCAGAGGGCATGCTTCCCGGTCTTTCAGTTGGCACGCAGGAGACTTGTGCTTCATTCTGAGTCGCCTCCAAAACACCGGTTTTCTACATATATGTAGGCATTATAGCAGATGATTTGCATATCATCAAGATATATCCTATATATATGGAGTTTTTTATGAAACGCAGCACGCCCATGCGCCGAAACATTGGCGCGAAGGTCCAGCATTACCGAAAGCAGTTGGGCCTGACGCAAAAGGAATTGGCGGCCCGTCTACAGGTGAACGGCTGTGATTTATCGGCGACCATTGTTGGACATATTGAGACCGGGCACCGGGCCGTCTCCGTTTTTGAAATCGACAAATTAGCCGAGGTCCTCCATGTGGACTACAATGCCCTGTTTGCCCAGGATTGAGCCGGGCAGACCTTGGAGGAATGGCCTACCGGGAGAAGGGCAATTCCTGGGGGAATGGCCTGACCAGGGGGTCAGGCCCCACATCGTCGGAAGAAATTCCGCCCGCTGCGTCCCCGCCTGACGGCGAGGACTCCGCTCTGCTCCATTCCTTCCTCCTCTCCCCACCGGACCCGCTTCGCTGGGCTCCGGCGGGGGCCCCTATAGGGTGGTTTATTGAGAGAAGGCAGTCCCGGAAAAAGGCGGACACATACCCCCTACCGCCAGGTGAGCGGCAGCGAAAAGAGGAGGGAGTCCATTCGGTGACCTCCAAAACCCCCGCCCGCACCACGCCGCGGGCAGAAGACATGCGTAAAAAACGGAGGCAGGCCTTGCGCGTCCCCCGTCCTTCGTCCCCCCGCAGGGGCGTTACTTCTTTTTCTCTTTTGGACCGTGCACGGCCCGTTTTCTCTTTTTCTTCTGGAAGAAAAAGAGAAAATGGGGGGTGCATTGCACCAGCCATCGCTGGTATCCAATCCCCCCCGCCCGAAGGGCCGGAAAAAAACCCTCCCCCCGGCAGGGGGGAAGACAAAGGAGCCCCCTATGGAATACTTCCCCCCTCCCCTTGAAAAGCTCGTAGAGCAGTTCGCCCGCCTCCCGGGCATCGGCGGCAAATCCGCCCAGCGGCTGGCCTTCTTCGTCCTGGGCCTCCCGGAGGCGGAGGCTCAGGACTTCGCCGACGCCATCGTGGACGCCAAGCGCAGCATCACCTGCTGCCCCGTGTGCCAGAACTTCACCAGCGGCGGGCTCTGCCCCATCTGCGCCTCCCCCAAGCGGGACGGGTCCACCGTCTGCGTGGTGGCGGACCCCCGGGACGTGGCCGCCATTGAGCGCAGCCGGGAGTACGGCGGCCATTACCACGTCCTCCACGGCGTCATCTCCCCCATGAACCGGGTGGGGCCCGACGACCTGGCCATCAAGCCTCTGCTGGAGCGGGTGGCCAAGGGGGAGGTCCGGGAGGTCATCATGGCCACCAACCCCGACACGGAGGGGGAGGCCACCGCCATGTACATCGCCCGGCTTCTGAAGCCCTTCGGCGTCCGGGTGACCCGCCTGGCCTACGGCATCCCCGTGGGAAGCCATCTGGAGTTCGCCGACGAGGCGACGCTGACCCGGGCCCTGGAGGGGCGGCGGGAAATCTGACTTGACAGCGCGGCGGAATTTTGCTATCATGAAAATACAAGGATGCCGCAGCAATTGCGGCTGGCCCTCGTTGGTTTAGTGTTTCACAAAAGAAACCGTCACCGTGCAGGGTGGCGGTTTCTGCGTTTAATTACAAACGTACAATCGTAACCGTGAAGATCCCGATGTGCAATGTAATCCGCATGCAGCCTCACCCCCTTTCGGAAGGTGTGGCCAGCCGCCTTTTCAAACCTGATTGCTGCGACATCCTTGCTGTCAGCAATACCACAGCGTTTGACAAAAAGCAAGCCCCGGCGCGAGAGCGCCGGGGCTTGCTTTCATTCCTGCGGGAAAGCGTGTCTCACAGCAGCGTGTACAGAATCTTCGCCATCTGACCCCGGGTGATGTTGGCCTGGGGGCGGAAGGTGCCGTCGGCGTAGCCGCTGATGATCCCCTGGCCCACCATGGTGCGGATGTAGAAGGAGGCGTAGCCCGGGATGTCCGCCGCGTCGGTGAAGCTCAGGTCCGCCAGGGCGTAGCCCTTGTCCTGGGTCCGGCCGATCATGGCCGCGGCCTGAGCCCGGGTCAGGTTCCCGGCGGGGTTGAAGTACAGCTTCCCGTCCTTGCCCTGGGTGCCGGTGACCACGCCCTCGGCGTACAGCGCCCGGACGGCGGGCAGGGTCCGCTCAGGCAGCTTCTCCAGGTCCGCGAAGGGCAGGGCCACCTCGGCGTACTTGGCCGGATCCAGCTTCAGGGCGTTGTACAGCATGACGGCGAAGTCCAGCCGGGTCAGCAGGCTGTCGGGCCGGAAGGTGCCGTCGTCATAGCCGCCGGAGATGCCCCGGTCATACAGGAAGTCGCAGTAGTCCGCCCCCCAGTACTCCGCCGTGTCGGTGAAGCGGCGCGTCCCACCGGCGGCGGGAATGTCCACGGAGGTCCGGCCGATGTTGCCGGAGTAGTCCCGGGCCCTGACGGTGACCCGGCTGATCCCCTGTCCCTCCTGGGGGACGGGGAGGGTCACGGTGAAGCGGCCCGTGGCAGGCTCATACACCCCGCCGGCGGAGATGCTGATCCGCTCCGCCGGGAGGATGCCGTCCGCCCCGTCGGTGACGGAGCCGGTGATGGTCCAGCTCTCCTGGTCCAGCTCCGCCGTGATGACGGGGGCCTCGCTGTCCACGACGCCGTCAAAGGTGGCGACGATCTGGTCCAGGTAGATGACGCCGGTCCCCGTGCCGTCCACCGCCAGACCCCGGAGGGTGATGCCCGGCGTCAGGTTGTTCACGGACACCTGCTTCCAGCCGGAGACGTCCAGGGTGGTCAGGGGCAGGGTCTGGACCTCCTCCTCGCCGATGGAGTAGAGCAGGGACAGGGTGTTGCCGGAGCCGTTGCTGTCCACCCAGAGGTTCAGGCCCGTGTAGGGCTCCTTCAGAACGGCGGGCTGAACCGTGGCGTGCCACTGGGCGGAGCCCTCGGTGAGGTCGTACTCCAGCTTGCCGGAGGCCTTGCCGTAGCGGACGTAGTTCCCGTCCCGGTTCAGGCTGAAGGAGGCCCGCTCGCCGGAGCCCCGGAAGATGGTGGTCTCGCCCTCGAAGTCCTCCAGGGTCTCCAGATGCTGGGTGGAGACGGTGACGTCGATGGAGGCGCTCTGGGTGCCGGCGGTGACGGTGATCCTCCCCGTCCCCAGGGCGGAGGCGGTGAAGAGCCCGTTCTCGTCGATGGTCCCGATGTCCCCCTCCAGCGCCCAGGAGAAGACCTCCTGGTCCGCCTTCAGGGGCAGGTGCTTGTAGGCGGCGGAGCCGTGGAGCTGGACGGCGGTGCCCGGGGCGGCGTTCAGGGAGGTGATGATGGCGTTCTGGTCGTCCCGGACCGCCACGGCGTCCGGCGCGGTGATGGCGTGGACCACGGTGGAGCCCCGCCCGCCGCCGCCCTCGGCGGTGACGGTGATGTCCCCGCCCTCCGGGGGGGTGATGAGGACGTCGCCCCGCAGGGTCCCGGCGGAGGCCGTCAGGTCATAGCGCTGGTTCATGGGGATGAAGTTGGTGTCCACGGCGGCGGCGGAGATCTCCGTGCCGCTGCCCGCCAGGACATAGGCGTTCTCCGCGCTGACGTGGAAGTGGCTCAGCTGCCCCGTGGGCTGGTTGGAGGCCACCAGGAAAATCTGGTTGGATACGGAGCGCTCCACCCGGTCGGAGGGCTGGTTGATCCGCTCCGCGGCGGTGTCCGTGGGCTTCGTGACGGCCAGGGTGGTGGAGCCGCCGCCGTCCAGGCCCAGGGCCGTAACGCAGCCCAGCTCGATGAGCCGCCGGGCCACCTGGTCCATCGTCGCGCCGATGGAGTGGCCGGGCTTCCGGCCGTCGATGGTGTAGAAGACGAGGCTGCCGTCGTAGCGCTGGCCCACGGCGGTCCGGGGGGCCGCCCCGGTGGGGAGGCCCGAGGCCGCGGACCCGTTCTCCACCAGGGAGTAGAGGGCCCCGGCGGCGTACTGCACGTCGTTCCAGCCGGGGTCGGCGGGGGTAAGGGCCAGCGTGAGCACCGTCCCAACGGGGATGGAGCGGAGGGCGTTCAGGGTTTCCTCCCCGGCCTTTGCGTTGGCGCTGAGGACCACATGAGTGGGCCCCAGGGGCGTTGGCTCCTTCTCCGTCTCGGCGATGCGCTCCACCTTTAGGAAGGTGGTTCCGCCCAGGGCCAGGTTTCCCTCCTGAATGGTGCAGACCACGTCCACGCCGGGCTGGGTGGCGCCGGTGGTGTGGGAGGCGTTGAAGTCGTAGGTATAGAGGTAGATGCCGGATTCCGTCCGGGCCTTGTTGAGGGCGGCGGGCCACAGGGTTTTCTCCGCCGCCTGGCCCGTGCCGCTGGTGAGGGGGTTCCCCAGCTCGTCATACAACGGTTCCCCCGCCTCGTTGTAGAGGGGCTCTCCGGCGCCGCCCTGGGCGGTGTAGCGGACGCTCATGGTGATGGCGGGCTTGCCCAGGATGGCGGTGCCGTCGGAGCGGAAGCCGATGGCGTGGTAGCCCCCGTCGCTGGAGCGGAGCCGTCCCTGGGTGACCACGACGCCGATGGGCAGGCCGTTGTTCACGTTGTAAAAATCCCCGTTGATGCCCGCTACCACCCGGTAGCCCTGTTCCTCCAGGGCTTTGGCGGTGTTGGAGACGGAGCTCCGGTCCGTCAGGGCCCCGCCGTAGGTGACGATGGGGGTCACGCTGGCGTTGGGGGTGTATGTAATCAGGTTCTCCGTCCGGTAATCGGAGCTGATGGTGCTCCAGAAGACGTTGGTGGAGAGCTGAGTCTCCCGGTTCAGCAGGGTGTCCGTGGCGGTGAGGTCGTCCCCCATGGCCTCGGAGGCCAAGGCGGGGGAAACGGTCAGGGCCGCCAGCAGGGAGAGGGCCAGCAGCAGGGAAAGCGCTCTGGGAAAAATTCGTTTCATAGGGTTCCTCCATACTTGTCCAGGGTCGTTGAACGGCTTCCATCATACCACAAACCGGGAGGGAAGTAAATGACAATCCGTGAACAAAATCCGACGGTTTCCCCGGGATTTTCCAGGCTGGACAAACCGCCCCGCCGGCGTTATGATGGAGAAAGCACATGGCAAGGAGGTCTGTCATATGACCGTCACTGTGGACGAAAAACGCTGCATCGCCTGCGGCATGTGCGCTTATGCCGCGCCGGAGGTCTTCCGGGTTGTGGGAAGCGCCTCCACCGTCGTTGCCCAGCCGGAGGGGAAGAGCCCCCGGGTCCGGGACGCCGCCAACGGCTGCCCGGTAAACGCCATCCGGGTGGAGGGATGAGCGCGCAAAAAAAGGCCCGGAGGGGCCTTTTTTTGTTATTTCGCCTGTTTCATGGAAAGGGAGATCCGCTTTTTCTTCTCGTCCACCTCCAGCACCTTCACCTTTACCACGTCCCCCACGGACACCACCTCCGAAGGGTGCTTCACCCGGCGGTCCGCCACCTGGGAGATGTGGACCAGCCCGTCCTGGTGGACGCCGATGTCCACGAAGGCGCCGAAGTCGATGACGTTGCGCACCGTCCCCGTCAAAATCATGCCGGGCTTCAAGTCCTTCATCTCCAGCACGTCCGTCCGCAGCACCGGCTTTGGCAGATCGTCCCGGATGTCCCGGCCCGGCTTCATCAGCTCCGCCACCACGTCCCGCAGGGTGGGCACGCCCACTCCCGCCTCTCCGGCGGCCTTTTCCTCGCCGTAGGCGGCCACCTGGGCGGAGAGGTTCTGGAGCTTTCCCGCCTTCACGTCCGCCAGGGAATGGCCCGTCAGGGCCAGCAGCTTCTCCGCCGCCGGATAACTCTCCGGGTGGACGGCGGTGTTGTCCAGCACGGAGGCGCTCTCCGGCACCCGGAGGAAGCCCGCGCACTGCTGGAAGGCCTTGGGGCCCAGCTTGGGGACCTTTAGGAGCTGCTTCCGGGCGGTGAAGGGGCCGTTCTCCTCCCGGTAGGCCACAATGTTCTTCGCCGTGGCCGCCGTCAAGCCGGAGACCCGCTGGAGAAGGGAGGGGGAGGCGGTGTTCACATCCACCCCCACGGCGTTGACGCAGTCCTCCACCACGCCGTTCAGCGCCTCGTCCAGCCGCTTGGGCGGGCAGTCGTGCTGGTACTGCCCCACGCCGATGGACTTGGGGTCGATTTTCACCAGCTCCGCCAGAGGGTCCTGGAGCCGCCGGGCGATGGACACGGCGGAGCGGAGGTTTACGTCGTACTCCGGGAACTCCGCCGCCGCAAGCTCGCTTGCGGAGTACACGGAGGCCCCGGCCTCGGAGACAATCATGTAGCGGACCTGGGCCCCGGCGGCGCCCACCTGCCGGATGAGCTCCACGGCCATCTGCTCCGTCTCCCGGCTGGCGGTGCCGTTGCCGATGGCGATGTGCTCCACGCCGTGCTTTTGGATGAGCCGGGACAGCAGGGCGATGGCCTCGGCCTTCTTCCGCTCGTTGTAGGTGGGGTACACCACGGCGGTGTCCAGCACCTTCCCCGTGCCGTCCACCACCGCCACCTTGCAGCCCATGCGGTAGCCCGGGTCCAGGCCCATGGTCACCTTGCCCTTCACCGGGGGCTGCATCAAAAGGGGCTTTAAATTCAGGGCAAACTGGCCCACGGCCCCCTCGCCGGCCTCCTCCGTCAGGGCGGAGCGGGCCTCCCGCTCCAGGGAGGGGAAGATCAGGCGGTCGTAGGCGTCCTCCGCCGCGGCCTTGACAAACTCCATGGCCCGGCTTCCCGGCATGACCACCCGGCGGCGCAGGGTCCGCAGGGCCAGCTCCCGGTCCAGCCGGACGGAAACCTTCAGCTTCTCCTCCTTCTCCCCCCGGTTGATGGCCAGGACCTGGTGGCCCTGCATCCGGGAAAGGGGCTGGGTGAAGTCGTAATAGAGCCGGTAGACCGTGTCCTCCTCCACGGCGGCCTCGCTGCGGAGGGTTCCGTTTTTCGCCAGCAGCGCCCGGAGGGCCTTGCGCAGCTCCGCGTCGTCGCTGAGCAGCTCCGCCACGATGTCGGAGGCCCCCGCCAGGGCGTCCTCCGCCGTCTCCACGCCCTTTTCGGGGTCGATATACCTGGCGGCTTCCTCCGCCGGGTTCGGGCAGTCCGGCCCCTGGGCGAAGAGGAGCTCCGCCAGGGGCTGGAGGCCCTTCTCCCGGGCCATGGCGGCCCGGGTGCGGCGCTTTTGCTTATAGGGGCGGTACAGGTCCTCCACCTCCGCCAGGGTGGCGGCGGCGTCGATGGCCTGGGCGAGCTCTTCGGTGAGCCTGCCCTGCTCCTCGATGGATTTTTTCACCGCCTCCCGCCGCTCCTGGAGGCCCCGGAGGTATTGGAGCCGCTCCTCCAGATTGCGGAGGGTGGTGTCGTCCATGGCTCCGTGGTGCTCCTTGCGGTAGCGGGCGATGAAGGGGATGGTGTTGCCCTCGTCCAGAAGCTGGACAACATTGGCGACATACTGCGGGTTCTGGTCCAGCTCCTGGGCCAGCTGGGTGATGATGGGTTCCATATAACCTCCTTTGACGTCTGCGTCAGCCCTGGAGGGCGGCGATTTTTGCCTCCGCCGACCGCATGGTCTTGCGGAGGAAGATGATGCTCAGTACCAGGGACACCAGCTCCGAGATGGGGAAGCAGAACCACACCAGGTCCAGCTTTCCCGTCTGGGCCAGCAGCCACGCCGCCGGCAGCAGGGCCACCAGCTGGCGGCAGACGGAGCAGATCAGGGTATGAACCGGGTTTCCAATGGCCTGGCACACGGACCCGGCGATGATGTCGAAGCCCGCCATCAGGAAGGAATAGCTGATGACCCGCAGGGCCATGGTGCCGATGGACAGCATCTCCGCCGAAGGAGAGAAGAAGCCCAGCAGCACCCCCGGAATCAGGTTGAAAGCGGAACAGCCGATGACCATGATGACTGTAGCCACTGTGGCAGTGAGCTTGATGGTGTCCCGGACCCGGTCCAGCCGGACCGCGCCGTAGTTGTAGGAAATGATGGGCACCATGCCGTTGTTCAGGCCGAAGACCGGCATGAAGATAAAGCTCTGGAGCTTGAAGTAAGCCCCGAAGACCGCCGTGGCCGTGTCCGTAAAGGAAATCAAGATCTTATTCATGCCGAAGGTCATGATGGAGCCGATAGACTGCATGACGATGGAGGGCACGCCCACCCGGTAGATCTCCCGGACCACGGCCCGGTCCGGACGGATGGAACGGAGGCGGATGTGGATGTCCTTATTGAACCGGAGGTTCATCCAAAGACCGATAAGGGCGGCCACAATTTGGCCGAAGACGGTAGCCACGGCGGCCCCCGCCACCTCCAGCCGGGGAAAGCCGAACAGGCCGAAAATCAAAATGGGGTCCAGAATGATGTTGAGGATCGCGCCGATGAGCTGGGTAATCATGGAGTAGACCGTCCGGCCCGTGGACTGGAGCAGCCGCTCAAAGCAGAACTGGCTGAAAATGCCGATGGACAGCCCCAGGCAGATGCGGGCGTAGTCCGTGCCGTAGTCCACAATGGGCTGGATGTCCGTCTGGGCCAGGAAGAAGGGCCGGGCCAGCAAAATGCCGCACACACCGAAGACCACGGCGCTGACCAGGAAGACAAAGATGCCGGTGTTGGCGGCCTGGTCCGCCAGGTCCTGCTTCTTCTCCCCCAGGGAGCGGGAGAGCAGGGCGTTCATGCCAACGCCCGTGCCGCCGCCCACGGCAATCATCAGGTTCTGGAGGGGGAAGGCCAGGGAGACGGCGTTCAGCGCGTCCTGGCTGATTTGGGCGACGAAGACGCTGTCCACGATGTTGTAGAGGGCCTGGACCAGCATGGAGATCATCATGGGCACCGCCATGCCCGCCAGCAGGGGGGCGATGGGCATGGTGCCCATCTTGTTTTCCTGGGGGGCGGGTGATTGCAGATTGTTGTTCTTCATCTCTAGTATCCTTTCTGTATACGGGGGGATTTGCGGAAAAAGGACGCGGCTCTATGGCCGCGCCTTTTGGAAGGCTGGGGAGTTATTCCGGGTAGCGGGTGAAGATGACGCGGACGGACTCGCCGGGCCAGCGCGGCTCGGCATTTACCCGGGTGGGGTAGTTGGGAACGGTGTCAAACCATTGGACCTTGCCCCCCACATTGCCGTCGGCGGTTCGGATGCAGGGAAGGCCCCCCTGGTCATGGGCGGTGGTCATGGCGATGTTGACATGGGCCGCGGCGCCGTCGGGATTGACGCGGAAGACAATGTCCCCGGGGCGCACCTGGGTGTTGTCGTCCAGCCTGCGGACGGGGTTGGCGCTGGGGCCGAACACATAGTCGCTGAGCATGGCCGCGAAGGCTCCGCAGGCCTCCTCGTGGGAGAGCTGATATCCGGCGACGCAGGCGGCTCCTACGGATGTCTCCGGGTCCGAGCCGTATACGTTGTTGCCGGACTGCACCCGGCTGGAGTACGTCCAGGTCATGCCGTCGGGCCAGAGCCGCTTGGCCTCCGCCAGCAGGGCCAGGACGTTTTCCTGGGTGACGGGCTGGCCGTTCCGCAGGGTTCCCGTGGGGTTTTGGGGGTCCGTGACGGACCAGGCGGTCCCGGTTTCCGTGACCTCGCTGATCACGGCACCCTCCTCCGCCTCCGGGACGGCGCCGCCCGCCGGGAGCGGGCAGGTCAGGCAGAGGACCAGGGTCAAAAGCAAAATCGGTTTCATGCCGCTTATTTCTTCAGCTCTCCGGTGGCCAGCTGGGTGAGGTAGGCGTTGAGGAAGCCGTCCAGATCCCCGTCCATGACGGCGTCGATGTTGGCGGTTTCAAAGCTGGTCCGGGTGTCCTTCACCATCTGGTAGGGCATGAAGACATAGGAGCGGATCTGGCTGCCCCACTCGATTTTCATCTGGACGCCCTTGATGTCGGAGATCTTTTCCGCGTGCTGCTGGGCTTTCAGCTCCAGCAGCTTGGCCCGGAGCATCTTCATGCAGTTGTCCTTGTTTTGGAACTGGCTCCGCTCCTGCTGGGAGGCTACCACGATGCCCGTGGGCTTGTGGATCAGCCGGACGGCGGAGGAGGTCTTGTTGACGTGCTGGCCGCCCGCGCCGCTGGCCCGGTAGACCTGCATCTCGATGTCCTCGTCCCGGATTTCAATGGTTTCGTCGTTTTCAATCTCCGGCATGACCTCGATGGCGGCGAAGGAGGTCTGCCGCCGGGCGTTGGCGTCGAAGGGGGAAACCCGGACCAGGCGGTGGACGCCGTTCTCGCTTTTCAAAAGCCCGTAGGCGTTTTCGCCCTCGATGGAGATGGCGGCGGACTTGATGCCCGCCTCGTCCCCGTCCTCATAGTCCAGAATTTTATAGGTGAAGCCCTTCCGCTCCACCCAGCGGGTGTACATGCGGTAGAGCATCTGGGCCCAGTCCTGGGCCTCGGTGCCGCCCGCCCCGGCGTGGAACTGCAAAATGGCGTTGCAGCCGTCGTACTCCCCGGAGAGGAGGGTGGCCATCCGCGTCTCGGCGGTCCGGTCCTCCAGGGCGGCGAACTCGGCTTTCAGCTCCTCCAGAATCTCGGCGTCGTCGGCCTCCTGGCCCATCTCGCAAAGGGTGGTCAGGTCCTCCCAGGCGGAGAGGAGCTTTTCCTGCCTGGTGATTTTATTCTGGAGCTGCTTGAGCCGCTGCTGCACCTTCTGGGACCGTTCCAGGTCGTTCCAGAAGCCGTCCTGGGCGGTCTCGTCCTCCAGCCGCGCGGCCTCCTGCCGCGCCGCGTCGATGTCCAAAGCGGCGGAGAGCTCGTCCAGCTCCGGCTTTAAGTCCCGGAGCTTCTGCTTGTAAGCGTCGTATTCAATCAAAGCCATGGTCATTCTCCATCCTTACAGATTTCTCAGCCTATGTATTATATAGGAGGGAAATTTATTTGTAAAGAGAAACCTTTTCCGGGGTTCGCAATCAGAAAAATTGACAAAAAACACCGCCGCATGGTATGATATTTCCGGCGCTGCTCTCAGGCAGGCGGCCGGTCCCCTGCGGCAGGGGGCAGCTTCTTGTCCCCTGATCGAGAGAAAGGGGGGCTGTTCTATGATTACATATTCAGATCTCTTTGAGTTCTGTCTGGTCGTCATCGGCGTTTGCAGTCTGTTTCTACAGGCCCGTAAAAAGAAGTAACCGCCCCTGGCTCCAACCGTGGCGGTTACTTCTTTGTAACTAGCAGGGGGCCAGCCGTCTGCCGGCAGCGCCCTATAGCTTTATTATACACATTTCCGCCCCGTTGTCAACCTTGGCAAAGGGGGCTTTTGTCACAATATGATACCAAAATGTTGCCGCATGTTCACAATTCGTTCACAATTGCGGAGGCGGTTTCCGCTATGATGGTACAAGTGAGATTGTCCCATTGCGAGTATCCAATTTTCGGCAGGCACGGAGGTAACCTTATGAACAATTTTTGGAAGAGAAAAGTACCGGCGTTTCTCCTGACGCTGGTGATGCTGGCGAGCCTTGCGCCCGCTGCTTTGGCGGTGTCCGCCTTATGTACAGATGGCAAGGCGCACACCTGGAGCGAATGGGCTACCACCGAGCCCACCTGTAAAGATCCGGGCGTGCGAGTTCGGATTTGCAGTAAATGCCAGGAAACGGAAAAAGAAACCTTAAACAAGACGGATATCCACAATATGAAGCCCGTTGCCGGTGCCGGTAAACCGGCTACCTGCCTTACGGAGGGTATCGAAACGCTCAAATGCGATATCTGCGGGCTTACTTACACCAATAAACTGCCTAAAACCCAGCATACACCGGGCGCCAACGGCGTGTGCACCGTCTGCCACGCCCAGGTTAACACGCCGTCCACAACCACCTATACCGTGACCTACCGGGTGGGCAGCGGCACCCCCTCTTCCGAGACCGTGGCCAAGGGCGGCTATCCCGCCAGAGTGCCCTCCAGCCCCGCGCTGACCGGCGTCCCCGGCAGCCACGCCTTTGTGGGCTGGGTCAAGGGCGACCTCTCCTATCCCGGCTACCGGAATCAGGCCACGACGACCCCCGGCGCGACCACCGTCACCGGAAACGTTACCTACACCGCTGTCTACCGCCTCAACGCCACGGGGCGGAACGACACCCTGGCCGTGGGCACCACCGCCGGGAAGCTGGTGGGCACGGAGCTGCGCAATAAGATCGCCGCCATGTTCGGCTCCCTGACGGGGGAGAGCAGCTTTTCCTCGGTCGCCTTCTCCACCAGCGGCAGCGGGAGGCTCTACCACAACAGCAAGCAGGACTCCCTCAACTACACCTACACCTACAGCGAGCTGTCCAGCTATGTTTACTGCGTCCCCAGCGCCGCGGGGAACTTGAACGTGGCCTACACCGCCGTGGATAAATACAGCAACCAGATCTCCGGCACCATCACCCTCTCCGGCACCCCCAAGAACTCCTCTGAGATCGTCCTCCGGGTGGCCCCCGGCGGCACGGTGAACTTCAAGGCGGAGCGGTTCGAGGATGCCTATGAGGAGCTCAGCGGCAAAACCTCCCGGCTGGAGACCGTGGAGTTCCTGGTGGACAGCGACTATAAGAACTTTGACGGAAAAATCTACCGGGGAAACAGCAGCCTCAGCGCCGCCGACCTGGACGACTTCGACTTCTACGTCGACGACAGCCGCTACGGCGACTACGACCTGGACACCCTCAGCTTCCGGGCGGACAGCCGGGCCGACGCGGGGGACGAGCTGGAAATCACTGTCCGCTACTATGACCGCTCCAATTACCATTATGACGGCACCCTCCGCGTCATTATTGACAAAAGCGGACGGCAGGAGGGCGAGGTGGTCTACCGGGTGGCCCCCGGCGGCTCCGTCACCTTCAACCGCAGCGACTTCAACCAGGCCTATCAGGATCTGGCCAACACCAGCCGGACCCTGAACTACATCGAGTTCGTCCCCGGCGACGCCTACACCACCTTCGGCGGCAAGATCAGCGTCGCGGGCCACTCCGACTTCACCAAAAACGAGCTCTCCCGGGAGTGGTTCTATTACTCCACCGACCGGCGGGACAGCTACGGCATCGACGACCTGGTCTTCCGGGCCTCCAGCGGGGCCAGGGACGGGGACTCTCTGGAGATTCCCTTCTGGGCCAGCTATGACCGGGACGACGAGGTAAAGTGCACCCTGCGGATTGTCATTGACAAGAACGGCTCCCAGGACACGGTTACCCTGAACGTGGCCCCCGGCGGCACCGCCCGGCTGGACAAGGCGGCCTTCAACAAGGCCTACCAGTATCTCTCCGGCTATTCCAACCGGACCATCCGGGCCGTGTCCTTCTACGCGCCGGACAGCTACCGGAACTTTGACGGGGCGCTGTACGTGAAAAACGAGGACCTCCGCCTCCAGGACCTGACCCATGACGAAACCTGGTTCTACTACAGCTCCCGCGACGCGGGCCGGGACGACTACCTCTTGGAGGACGTGACCTTCCAGGCGGACCGGAACGCCCGGGAGAACGCCAGCCTGGCCATCCCCTTCCGGGCTTACTACAGCAATGACCGGGAGGACTATGAGGAAGGCACCTTCCGCATTGTGGTTACTTCCGAGGCCAACACCGTTTCCTATGAGGCGGCCCCCGGCGGCTCCGTCGTCTTCACCGCCAGCGACTTCGACCGGGCCTATCAGGCCATGTCCGGCACCAGCCGGACCGTCAGGTACGTGGCCTTCGAGGCGGGCAGCGACTACGCCAGCTTCGCCGGAAAGCTCTATGCCGGAAACGTGGCCCTGACCCGCAGCGATCTGACCTACTCCAAGGCCCAGTTTTACAACGGCACCCCCAGCTACGGCTCCTACTCCATCGGCAGCCTCTACTTCCGGCCCGACGCCGCGGCCAAGGACGGCAGCTATCTGACCATGCCCTTCCGGGCCTACTACGACAGCAGCGATTACGAGCAGGGCACCTTGAAGCTGACGGTGGGCTCCGGCGGCGACATTTCCTACACCGTCACCCCCGGCAAGACCGTGAACTTCGACCGGACCAAGTTTGACGACTTCTTCCGCAAGACCTACTCCAGCTCCAGCCTGGACTACGTGATCTTCGACGTGCCCGGCACCGCCGATCTGCCGGATTCCTCCGGCACCCTCTACACCGGGTACGGCACCAGCTACTCCACGTCCTTCAACCGCAGCGGCCTCCGGGACGTCCGCTTCTACTACAACTCCAGCGACGCGGGCCGGAACGACTACGCGCTAAACGATCTGACCTTCGCCGCCGCCAGCTCCTTCACCAGCGGCAAGGTGTCCCTGCGCTTCACCGCCTACGGCACCAACGACCGGGAGGTGGAGGGCACCCTGGTCATCACGCCGGCGACAGCCTCCGTTACCTCCAACTTGATGGGCAGCGTGCGCTACGCCGTCACCGCCGGGACAAACGTCCAGATCAACGCCAACGACCTGGCCCGGTTCTATAAGAGCGCCTACCCCGCCGGGACTCTCCAGTACGTGGTGCTGGGCGACGTGCCCGCCGCCGGGGCCCTGTACTACAACTATTACGGCGCCAGCCGGTACGGCACTTCCTCCCGGGAGCAGATTACCGCCTCCAACCGCAGCCGGAACTTCTACGTCAGCCCCGCCTCCCAGGCCGAATACGCCTTGACGGAGCTTACCTATGTGCCCTCCGGCTCCAACTACTGCGCCGCCATCCCCTTCACGGCCTACGGCACCAACGGCCAGTCCGTCACCGGAGGCATCCTCATCAGCGTCACCGCCAAGGCGGTCTCCGAGGTCTACGGCCCCACGCCCAAGAACACCGCCGTCACCTTCCCCGCCTCCTCCATCGCCGCCGCCGTCTCTGCGGCCACCGGCACCACCCCCAGCGGCGTCCAGCTTCTGAAGCTCCCCGCCGCCAATGTGGGCACGGTCTATGTGGGGAATTCCACCACCCCGGCCAACACCTCCACGGTCTACGGCTATAACACCGGGTCCGAGCAGCTGGGCCAGCTGCGCTTCGTGCCCCAGACGGGCTACACCGGCCCGGTGGAAATCCCCTACGTGGCCGTGAACGCCAGCAACGTCCCCATCGCCTCGGGCCTGTTCTCCCTGGGCGTGCTGACCACCAACAAGAAATTCGGGGACATCAACGCCGCCACCTGGTGCTATAAATACGTCACGGAGCTGGCGGACGCCGCCGTCATCGACGGATACGCCGACGGAAACTTCCGCCCCGACAGCACCATCACCTATGGCGCGGCATTGAAGCTCATTATGCTGGCGGCGGGCTATCCCGAGCAGGCCCCCACCGTTCCCGGCAGCACCTTCAGCGGGTATCTGGCCAAGGCCCAGGCCGACGGCCTGGTCACCCGGAGCAACGTGGCCCTGAACGGGCCCATCACCCGCCTCCAGGTGGCCCAGCTGGCCGCCGGGGCACTGAAGCTGGACATCAACAACCTCTCCAGCGTGAAACCCTTCACCGACACCGCGGACGTCTATGTCCAGGCCCTGAACGCCGCGGGCATCGTGGAAGGCTACTTCAACAACGGCACCAGCACCTTCCGTCCCTCCAACACCCTGACCCGGGGCCAGGTCTCCGCCATCGTCTGGCGGATGCAGAACTACCGGAAATAAGCGTTTGCCCACAGGGCTGCCCTCCGGGGCGGCCCTTGTGCGTTCCATCCGGAATTTTCTCCCGGGGGAACGCCTCCGCCGCTCTTGAAGCGGGCCGGGGCCCCGTGGTATAGTAGAGAAAAGAACCAAAGGAGATTCGCCATGCGCCGAGAGACCTCCCCGGAGGAAGAGGCCCTGGAGGAGCTGCGCCGCCTGAAAGGGCGGGAGCCCCCCAGGCGGAAAAAACGGCCCCCCTGGGTCCGGTATATCGCCGCCGTCCTCCTGGCCGCGGCCTGCATCGGCGGGGCGGAGCTGACGGCCTGCCGCTTCTTCGCCCCGGCCCTCTACGAGGAGCTGATGGAGCCGGTGCGGGAGACGGCGGGCCGGGCCCTGGAGGCCGCCGTGGGGGCGGGAACCGCCGCCGCCGGAAAAGCGGGGGAAGCGGCCGCGGCCCTGACCCTCCGGGTCCGGGAGCTTCGGGAGGCCCTCCGGGACTGGATGGAGGAAGCCGCCGCTCCGCCTCCGGAGGCGGAGCCCTTGGCGGAGGCCGATTCCGCCCTGGCTCAGCCGGAGATTGCCCCGCCCAAGGACATCCTGGATCCCCTTATCAGCGACATCATCCTGCGGGAGGGGCAGGAGGTCCTCACCGGGGGCGGGGTGGACATAGTCTACTTCAACCAGACGGACGAGCTTCGGGCGGAACAGCGCTACGGCTCCGATCCCCTGGCCACCCACGGCTGCGGCCCCACCGCCATGGCGATGGCGGTTTCCTCCCTCACCGGGGAGACTGTGGACCCGGCGGACATGGCGGCGTTCTGTGTGGAGCAGGGGTATTGGTGCAGGGGCCACGGGTCCTACCTTTCCATTGTTCAGGGCGTGGCGGAGTCCTGGGGGCTGGACTGCGAGTCCCTGTCCCCGGAGTCCCTGGAGGCGGACGAGATATACCGCCGCCTGGCGGGCGGGGATGTCGCCGTGGCCCTGATGACCAAGGGCCACTTTACCAAGGGCGGACACTTCATCCTCCTCCGGGGGACGACCCTCAGCGGGGAGATTTTGGCAGCGGACCCCGCCAGCCGGGACCGAAGCCTGATCCCCTGGGATTTGCCGCTGATTTTAGAGGAGCTCTCCCCCAGCCGCCACGACGGCGCGCCGCTGTGGGTCCTCTCTAAACCGGCGGAGTAGCGGACAGGCCCCTTTTTAAGGGGCCTGCTCCCGGCGGCGGGGGAGGAGGCTTCTTTTTCAAACCAAACTTTTTTTGCGGCGCCGCGAAACCGGGGCGGCGCTTTTTTCGTCTATATGGGCAGAAGGAGGGAGGCGGAAGCGCATGGAGGACGGACGGATCATCGAATTGTATTGGGACCGGGACCAGAGGGCCATTCCGGAGACTGCCGGAAAGTATGGGCGGATGCTGCACGGCATCGCCTGGAACCTGCTCCGCAGCCGGGAGGACGCGGAGGAGTGCGTCAACGACACCTACCTCCGGGCCTGGGAGGCCATTCCCCCCGCCCGGCCCGGGGCCTTTCGGATCTGGCTGGGGCAGATTACCCGGAATCTCTCCCTGGACCGCTGGAAGAGCCTCCGGGCGGAGAAGCGGGGCGGCGGCGCGGAGCTGCTGCTGGGAGAGCTGGAGGACTGCCTTCCCGCGTCCGGCAGCGGGCCGGAACGGGAGCTGGAGGACCAGGAGCTGGCGGAGCTGCTGAACGTGTTTTTGCGGGGCCTCTCTCGGGAGGGACGGGCTATGTTCCTGCGGCGGTACTGGTACGGCGAGAGCGTGGCGGAGGTAGCCCTGGCCCTGGGCTGCGGGGAGGGGAAGGTGAAATCTTCCCTCTTCCGAAGCCGGAAGGCTTTGCGGGAGTATCTGGAAAAGGAGGGGATCGCGGTATGAGAGCGGAGCGGCTGTTCCGGGCGCTGGGCCTGGTGGACCCGGCGCTGGTGGAGGAGGCCCTGGAGATCCGGGCCCGGCGGGTGGAATGGAAGCGCTGGGCGGCCCTGGCGGCGTGTTTGGCGCTGGTACTGGGCTTTGCGGTTTCCGGGGGCTTTCGGGGCGATGGCGGCATGGCTCCGGGGGGCACGGATGCCGGGAGCTCCGGCGGCGCGATGGACGGGGACGCCGGTGCCGACGGCGGCGGGGACGGAAGCGGCGGCGCGGAAGGCGGCATTGCCTTCTTATCCTACGCCGGGCCGGTGCTGCCCCTGGACACGCTGGAAAATCCGGCGGAGCTGACGGCGGAGCGGACGGTCACCTGGGACTTCGCCCCGGGAGCCTATCCCGACGGGGAGCGGCGGCAGTGGGGGGCGGAGGTGACGGACGCCTATATCCTTCGCAACGGCACGGAGGAGGACCTCGCCGTGACGGCCCTGTACCCCTTTGCCGGAAGCTTCGCGGAGCTGGCCCTGCCCGCCGTGACGGTGAACGGGGAGGCCGTGGAGCCCGCGCTGTACGCCGGGGCCTACGCCGGGGGCTTCCAAAGCGCCGCCGGGCCGGAGGGGGCGGATACCTTGAATCTGGCGGGCCTTAGCAGCTGGAGGGAGTACAAGGCCCTGCTGGAGGATGGGGCGTACCGGGAACAGGCGCTGGGAGAATACCCGGCGCTGGACAGTCCGGTGACGGTGTACGAGTTCTCGGACTTTGAAGCGCCCCACGGGGAATACCGGGCGGCGACCCAGGCGGTTTCCTTTACCATCAACCCGGAGAGGACCACTGTGTTTACCTACGGTTTCAACGGCTGCGAGTGGGACGGCGGCTTCCGGCGGTACAGCTATTTCGTTCCCGACGGCATGCGGCGGGAGACGGAGCGGAAACTGCTGGTGGTTTGGGGGGAGGACATCGGGGAGTATGCTCTCCAGGGCTATCAGAACGGCGGCTGTAACCGGGGAGAGGAAATTGACGGGGTGTCCTGCTCCGTTGCCCGGCGGGAGACCACCTTGGGCGCGGCGCTGGATTTGGCCTGCCGGGATTCCGCTGCATGGTATGGGGAGGACTGGGTTTCGGAAGAGGGCCCCGTTACCTTTGCAATGTACCGGGGGGCGGCGGCGGAGCTACTGAGCCAGTATGGGCCCCTCTCCGGCACGCCCATGGACCGTTATGCCGACGGGCGGCTGGACGACCTGATACAAGAGACCCTGCACCAGGAGCGGGTGCTGTACCTCCGTTTCCCGGTGACGGTCCCCGCCGGGGGGAGCGCGGAGGTGGAGTGCGCCTTCTGGAAAGCGCCCAGCTATGACTTTGGCTGCTCCGGCTCGGAAAACGAGGGGCTCCAGGGCTATGACCTGGTAACCCGGCTGGGGTCCTCGCTGAACTTCACCCGGCAGAGCGCCGCCCTGGTGAACGCGGAGAACGTTCAGATTACGGGGCAGGATTTCGGCTTCGATCCGGAGGGCGGCGTCACCTCTGTGGAGCTGGATTTGGAACAGGAGCACTATTATTTGGAGGTCCGGCCCGTGGAGGAATGACCTCGGAACAGGAAAAGCCCCTCCGGCACGTTCGCCGGAGGGACTTCTTTGTCAAATGTTCAAGAGGGTAAAGGTGTAGGTGAGCTCCTTCCACTCGCCCGGGGCCAGGGTGAGGGCGTGGGGCTTATCCTGGAAGCGGCCCGTTTCGCCGGTATAGGCGGCGCAGCCGTGCCAGGGCTCCATGCAGAGGAAGGGCGCGCCGGGCTTGGTCCAAAAGGCAATCATGGGAAAGCCCCGGAAGTCCAGGGAGACGCCCCGGCCCGTCTCTTTATGCAGAAGGGAAACCCGCTGGGAGCAGAGGCCCTGGAAAATGAGGGTGTCCAGGCGGCGGAAGGTTTCGTAGTCCAGGGTTACCTTCCCGCCGCGGAGCATGGGCTCCCTCCCGCCGCCCCGGAGGAGGCCCTGGGGGGTGAGGAGGAGGGTGTCCGCGTCCTCAGGCTGGTCGAACACCAGCTCATAGTCCTCGAAGCGCTCGCCGCCCAACAGGGGGCAGCGGATGGCGGTGTGGGCCCCGATGCAGAAGGGCAGGGGGGCCGGGCCGGGGTTCTCCACGGCGAAGGTGGTGGAAAAGCCGTTTGCGAGGAGCTGGTGCCGGACCTGAAGGACGAAGGGGAAGGGATACCGGGCCAGGCTCTCGGGGCTCTCCCGGAGCTCCAGGACGGCAAAGTCCGGCGCCCGGTCCGTCAGGGTGAATGTGCTTTGCCGGGCGAAGCCGTGGCGGCCCATTTCAAAGCTCTGGCCGTTGATGTCCACCCGGCCGTCTTTCAGGCTGCCCACGATGGGAAAGAGGATGGGGTTCTGGCCGGACCAGAAGGCGGGGTCCCCCTGCCAGATGTATTCGGTACCGGCGCTGTCCTGAAGGGAGACCAGCTCGCCGCCCAGGGGGCGGACAGAGGCGGTGAGGGAGGGGGTGGAGAGGGTGATGGACATGGGGGTGTCCTCCTGTTATTCGTATTCAATCGTCGCCGGGGGCTTGCTGGTGATGTCGTAGAGCACCCGGTTGATGTGGGGCGCCTCGTTCACCACCCGGACGCTGACGCGGTCCAGGACCTCATAGGGAATCCGGGTCCAGTCCGCCGTCATAAAGTCGCTGGTGGTGACGCTCCGCAGGGCCAGGGCGTAATCGTAGGTCCGGCCGTCCCCCATGACTCCCACGCTACGCAGGTTCGTCAGCACGGCGAAGTACTGGTCCATGGTCCCGGCAAGGCCCGCCTTGGCAATCTCGTCCCGGAAGATGAAGTCCGCCCGGCGGAGCAGATCCAGCTTCTCCTTCGTCACCTCGCCGATGCAGCGGATGGCAAGGCCCGGCCCCGGGAAGGGCTGGCGGCTCACCAGGTACTCCGGCAGGCCCAGCTCCCGGCCCAGCTGGCGCACCTCGTCCTTGAAGAGCATCCGCAGGGGCTCCACGATTTCCTTGAAATCCACATAATCCGGCAGGCCCCCCACGTTGTGGTGGCTCTTGATGACGGCGGCGTCCCCCGCCCCGGACTCGATGACGTCGGGGTAGATGGTCCCTTGGGCCAGGTAATCCACCCGGCCGATCTGTTTGGCCTCCGCCTCGAAGACCCGGATGAACTCCTCGCCGATGATTTTGCGCTTACCCTCCGGCTCGGTCACGCCGGAAAGCTTGGAGAGAAAACGATCCTCCGCGTTGACCCGGATGAATCGGATGTCCCGCTGGGAGAAGACGGACTCCACCTCGTCCCCCTCGTTCAGGCGCATGAGGCCGTGGTCCACGAAGACGCAGGTGAGCTGGGGCCCCACGGCCTCCGCCAGCAGGGCGGCGGCCACGGAGCTGTCCACCCCGCCGCTGAGGGCCAGGAGGACCTTTCCGTCCCCAATGGTTTCCCGGAGGCGGCGGACGGCGGTTTCCTTATAGTCCTCCATGGTCCAGTCGCCGGAGGCTCTGCAGATTTCATAGAGGAAGTTCCGCAGCATGGCCGCGCCCTGCTCGGTGTGGTTCACCTCCGGGTGGAACTGGACGCCGTAGAAGCCCCGGGCCTCGTCGGCGATGGCCACGTTGGGACAGGCGGCGCTGCGGGCCGTCAGGCGGAAGCCCTCGGGGACCTTTTCCATATAGTCGCCGTGGCTCATCCAGGTGACGCTTTTCGCGGGAAGGCCCCGGAAGAGCTTACAGTCCGTGTCGAAGGCGGTTTCGGTCTTGCCGTACTCCCGGGCGGAATCGCTCTGGGCGGCGGCGACTTTTCCCCCCAGGTGGTGGGCCAGGAGCTGGCAGCCGTAGCAGATGCCGAGGAGCGGCACGCCCAGCTGGAAGATCTCCGGGTCCGCGTGGGGGGCGGCGGGGTCGTAGACGCTGCCGGGGCCCCCGGTGAAGATGATGCCGATGGGGGCCAGGGCCTTCAGGTCCGCGACGGGGGTGGTGTGGGGCTTGACCTCGCAGTAGACCCCCTGCTCCCGGACCCGGCGGGCGATGAGCTGGTTGTACTGGCCGCCGAAGTCCAGAATGACGACGGTTTGATGGGGCATAAATGGTTCCTCGGTTCTTTTGTTAGATTTGGCCGCCCCGGAGGCGGGAGGACGCGGCGGACAGGGAGGCGCGTCAGGAAGAAAGCTCCGCCCCGCCCCACTCCACCACGGTGAAGCCGGTGCGCTTAAAGGGGGGAAGCTCCTGGGCGGGGAGATCCGCCGGGGCCTCCAGGGGTTTCCAGGCCATAAAGACCCGGAGGAGGCTGTCCGGCTCCGGGGTGACGGTAAGGCGGGCGTGATTCGTGTAGTCCTCCGCCTGGAAGGCGATCAGGTTATAGGGATTGGCCTCCATCCGGGGAAGCCAGTAGACGATGAATTCGTTGGCCTCCCGGCGGGTGAGGCCCAGGCGGCTGAGGGTGTCCTCCAAAAAAGCGGCGGTGTCCGCTCCGGGAACGCAGAAGCCCCGGGAGAAGTTGTACTCCGTCCGGGCCACGCCCTCCCAGTAGAGGTAGCTGTAGGTCTGGCCGGACTCGTCCCTCAGGGTGCCGTCCGGGGCGGCGGTGACGGTCCAGCCGTCTTCATAGGCGGGATAGGTGCAGGTGAGCGTTCCGTCGTAGTCCAGGCGGACGGTGACTTCCGTCTCCTCCTCCGGGTAGAGGTAGATCACGGGCTTGGCGTCGCCCGCCTCCGCCTCCCGGCAGGCGGAGAGAAGCAGCAGGGCCGCGAGGCACAGGGGGAACAAAATTCGTTTCATGGGAAAGCCTCCTTTTCAAAATCAGTCTATCTGCATCTGTAAAGACGAGAAAAGGGGCGGGGAGGTTGCGGGGAGGGGGAATTATTCCTCCCGGAAGACGATGCTGCCCGGCTCGGCGGACTCGATGACGGCCAGGGAGTGGAGGTTTACCCCCGCCTCCCGGAGGCGGTCGCCGCCGCCCTGGAAGCCCTTTTCCACGGCGCAGCCGATGCCCACGAGCTTCGCCCCGGCCTTCTCCACGATGTCGCACAGGCCCCGCATGGCCTCGCCGTTGGCCATGAAGTCGTCCACCACCAGCACCCGGTCCCCGGCGTGGAGCCACTCCCTGCTGACCAGGAGGGTGACCTTCTTTTTATAAGTATACGAGAAGATGTCGCTTTGATACAGGCCGCCCTCGATGTTGTCGCTCTTGGCCTTTTTGGCGAAGATCATGGGCTTGCCGAAGTGGCGGGCCACCACGGCCGCCAGGGCGATGCCGCTGGCCTCGGCGGTGAGGATGACATCCACGCCGTCCATGTCGAAGTGCCGTCCCAGCTCCTGGGCGATGTGGTCCATCAGCTCCGTGTCCACGCGGTGGTTCAGGAATCCGTCCACCTTGATGATGTTTCCCGGGAGGACCTTACCCTCCTTGACGATGCGGTCTTTCAGCTCCTGCATAGCGCGTTCCTCCTTATATCATATGGTTACCCTTCTTATTATGTCGAATGACGGCGGATTTTGCAATTGCCGTTCCCCACAAAATCGGGGCGGGGTCTTGTGCGGTCAGTACATATTTTTGGAAAAAGCGGCGCGCCCCGCCCTGGGATTCCGGGGACGGAGCGCGGTTTTGGCTTAGGTTTTCTCCAGCAAATCGGCGGCGGCGTCCAGCCAATTGCCCTGGAAGGATTCGATGTCCCCCGCGTCCGCCAGGGCCGCCAGGGCCGGGTCGATGGGCATTTCCGCCAGCAGGGGCAGGCTGTGGCGCTTTGCCGCCCCGGCGGTCTTCCCCTCGCCGAAGAGGCGGAGCTTCTTTCCGCAGTCCGGGCAGAGGACATAGCTCATGTTCTCGATAAGGCCCAGGATGGGGACCTCCATCATCTCCGCCATCTTCACGGCCTTCTCCACCACCATGGAAACCAGCTCCTGGGGAGAGGCCACCACCACGATGCCGTCCAGAGGGATGGACTGGAAGACGGAGAGGGACACGTCCCCGGTGCCCGGGGGCATGTCGACAAAGAGATAGTCGCAGTTCCAGAGGACGTCCGTCCAGAACTGCTGGACCACGCCGGAGATGACCGGGCCCCGCCAGATGACCGGGTCCGTCTCGTTGGGCAGGAGCAGGTTCGTCGACATCATCTGGATGCCGGTGCGGGACTCCATGGGGTAAATGCCGTCCTCCCCGCCCACGGCCTGGCCGTGGACGCCGAAGGCCTTGGGGATGGAGGGGCCGGTGACGTCCGCGTCCAGAATGCCGGCGGCATGGCCCCGGCGGCGCATGGTCACCGCCAGCTGGCTGGTGACCATGGACTTGCCGACGCCGCCCTTGCCGGAGACGACGCCGAAGACCTTGCCCACCCGGGCGTGGGGGTTCAGCTCTTTTAAAAGGGACTGGGGCTCCTGGCGGTCCGCACAGGACTCGCCGCAGGTGGAGCAGTCGTGGGTGCATTCGCTCATGGTGATGATCTCCTCTTTCATGAAAATAGACGAGTGTATTTTATACCCCCTCCGCCGGGGCCGTCAAGTGCCGGATGGAGACGGCGGGGTCGTCTTGGAAATACGCCGCCTCCCGGCTGTGGCAGGTGAAAAGCAGGATCTGGCGCTTCTCCGCCTCCTTGCGGAGATAGTCCAGGGCGGCGGCGCAGCGCTGGTCGTCAAAGCTGGAAAGGGCATCGTCCAGGACGATGGGCACGGCGTTCTCCGGGGGCAGGACCAGATCGCAGACCGCCAGGCGCACCGCCAGGTACAGCTGGTCCGCCGCCCCGGCGGAGAGATAGCCCACGTCCCGGGGGACGCCGGTGCCCGCGGGCTCCGCCGAGACCCGGAGGGTCCGGTCCAAAATTACGCCGCCGTAGGCCCCGCCGGTGAGGCCGTCGAAAATCTCGGCGGCGCGCTTCCCCAGGGCGGGGGAGAAGCGGCCCTGAAGCTGGGTGTTGGCATGGGCCAGGGCGGACATGGCCAGCTCGATGGCGGCGTACTCCGATTCCAGGGCGGCGATCTCGTCCGTCAGACGCTCGGCGGCGGCTTGGAGGGCCAGGGGTTCCCCGGCGGCGTGGAGCCGCCCGGCAATGCGGTCCAGGCTGGAGCGGAGGGCGGACAGGTCCGCCCGGACGGCCTCCAGCTCTTCCAGGACGGCATCCCGGTCCCGCTCCGGCGGGAGGAGGGGCGGGGCGTTCGGGTTCTCCTGGGCGGGAGTCTGCCCGGCTTGGAACTCCACCCGGAGGCGGGCCTCGTGGGCGGCTTTCTCCGCCTCGCCAAGCTCCCTGCGGAGCAGGGCGCTGGCACGGAGGGCCGCGTCGGCGGAGGGAATGTCGTAAGCGGCGGGGGCGAAACGGCGGACCTCCTCCAAAATGCCGTCGGCGTTCACATCCACGGACTGCCAGAGGCCCTGGGCGGCGGCGGATTTGGCGGAGGCCTCCTGCTTGGCGGCGTCCCGGTCCGAAAGAAGGGCGGCGTAGGCGTCGGCCAGGGTCTGGATCTCCGCTGAATCGGCGGTGCCGTAGCGCTCCGTCAGGGCGGCGGACCGGGCCTGCTTCCCCGCCCGTTTCCAGAGGACCAGGGTGAGGAGGAAGGTCAGCGCCAGCAGCCCGGTGGCGGCGCCCAGGGCGGCGGCGGGATTTTTGAAATAGAAATACACCCCGTAGCCCGCCCCCAGAGAGACGCAGAGGCAGGCCAGGGCCGTCAGCAGCAGGGGAAGCGGGGAGCGCCTGGCTTTGGGCAGGGGGCCGGCGGCTGTGCGCCGGGCCTCCTCCGCCGTCTGCCCGGCGAAGGGGCTGGCGGAGAGCTTTTCCTCCGCCTGGGCCAGGGCGGACTTGGCGGCGTCATAGGCCTCCTGGGCCTTCTCGGCGCTTTTGCGGACGGTGTTCAGGTTCACGATGGCCCCCCGGAGCCGGACGGTCACGTCGTTTTCGGGGACCTGCTCCTCCTCCAGGCGGCGGCGGAGGGCGGCGGCCTTCTCCTCCGCCTGGACGGCGGCGTCCTCTACCTTTTGGAGATCCTGGCGCTTCCGGTGCTCCGCCCAGCGGTCCAGGCCGGCCAGCTCCTCCTTTAAAGAGGATTCCCGGGCCTCCAGCTCCGCCGAGCGGGCCAGCAGGTTCTCCCGCTGGCGGGCCAGCTCCGCCTGGGAAGCCAGCTGGGCCTCCGTCTCCTGGAGCTCCGCCTCCAGGGCGGGAAGCTGGCCGGTCTTGTTGTGGCGGCGGCGGTTGAGCTGCTTTTTCAGAGCCTCCACCGCCTCCGTATAAGAAGTATCCTCCTCCCCGGAGGTGACCAGGGCGGCAATGCGCCGCTCCAGCCCCGAATCCTGGGTGACGGCCACGCCCCCCTGGCGGATGAAGGCGCTGCGGGCGTACACCTCCCGGCTGACGCCCAGTAGGGTTTCCCCGCAGTTGGCCCCGGTGAGGCCGGGGACCGGGTCGGCGGTGCCGGTGTAGAGGGCCTGGAAGTCCCCCATGGGGGCCGTCTGGCGGCGGGTGGTGCGGAACAAGGTCAGGGCGTCGTCTCCCGCCCGGCAGTCCAGGCGGCCGGACATGGAGCCGCCGTCCCAGGGGGCGTAGCGGTTTTTGTCCGCCAGGACGCCGGCCCGGTCCCGCTCCTTGGTGTTGACGCCGTAAAGCATGGCGAGGAGGAAGGCGCACCAGGTGGACTTCCCCGTTTCGTTGGGGGCCTGGAGGATGTTCAGGCCGTCCTGAAGCTCCAGGGTCTGCTCCCGGAGGCGGCCGAAAGTGGCGGTCATGCGGCGGATCAGCAAGAGGATCAGCTCCTTTAAAAACGTGATTTCTTAACGGTAACCAGAAAAAGGCCCGGCCTCCGCCTTACATATTTACAAAGAAGGCGGGAAACCATAGGGACAGTATAGCACAGGCGGAGGGGTTTGCACAGAAGGATTTTAAAATTGACCAGAGGTACGACCAAATTTCGGCCCGTTCTCCGGCATTTTACAAAAAACGAAAAAAATTCAAAAAACCGCTTGACAAACAAGGAGGGGCGTGGTAATCTAACAAAGCTGTCTGACACGGCGGCTGGGGCGCAAGGGTTTGCGGTTCGGACTTGAAAAGTTTCCGAAAAAAACACTTGACAAACCGGAAACGGCGTGATAGAATAGCAAAGCTAAATTCTAAAACGTGAGGCCCGGCGGCAGGCACGAAACGAGATGAAAAAAATCTCAAAAAAGTGCTTGACAAACGGAGATGAACGTGCTAGAATAGCAAACGTTCCGCCGATGAGGCGTG